>JBJTUJ010000067.1:0-8928 GCA_046080685.1 Cyanobium sp.
GCCGAGGTTGAACCCGACCCGGAACCACCTGCCTGAACCGCCGCATCAGGCCGGGGGGCGGTTGCGATCGACCACCAGCAGAGCTCCGAACAGGGTGAGAGCCCCCAGCTGAATCCCCAGATCGGCCAGGGCCACCTCGCCTCCCGCCGATGCGCGCAGGGCCATCGCCGCGAGGCCCACACCGGCCGAGGCCACCAGGGCAAACCACAGCCCCCGCCGCAGGCTCCGCCAGGGGGTGCGGGCCTCAATGAGCAGCCGTTCCCTCAGGGCTGGATCGAGCTGGCCGCGGGGTGGGACTGCCATGGGCCAGGGATCAGCGAACTGCACGATGCTAAATTCGCCTGGATGCCGGTGTAGCTCAGCGGTAGAGCAACTGATTCGTAATCAGTAGGTCGCAGGTTCAAATCCAGTCACCGGCTTTGGCGACATCCCGCTTCCCCTCGTGCAATCCGCGGGCAATTTGTACAGCAAACCGCCGAGGATTAGCCCCGCGGAGCTTGGATAGATCTGTGCACATCCCTGCGGGCCATGCCCCCTGCTCACCCGCTCACAGCCAATGGTAGGGGTAGGGCGCCAGGGGGCCGCCGGTCTCAGGTCGCCGCCTCGCAGGCAAAGTCCTGAACGTTCCCCAGGCTGCGCCGCAGGCGAAAGCGGGGATGGGCCGGATCCTCCAGGCTCCACCACCACTGTCCGTCGGTGAAGCTGGCGGGACCGGCGTTGTTGGTGCGGGGCAGCTGCAAGCTCAGGTCGCGCCAGTGCAGCACCACGAAGCCCCCCACGGGAACCGGGCCGGAGCTGGGGTCGGGGATGCCCGGCTCGTCCATCGCCCCGCGAACCAGCTGGGCGCGGAGGGGGTCGCCGTCGCAGCGGAAGGCTTCGGACGGCGCGGTGGTGTCGGCCAGGACCGGAGCGGCCCAGGAGACCAGGAGGATCAGCAGGGCGGCCGCCAGCACCGCAGGCAGCGGGTACCTGCGCCAGGCTGGAGTGCGAGCGGGCATGGCGGCTGGAATCATGGAACCTGAGTCTGCTGACGCCCAGGCGTGGCCTGCGGGGGCAACACCGGTTCTGGTGTTCGACGGGGGCTGCCCCTTCTGCCGCCATTTCGCCGAACTGAGCGAACTGCGCAGCGGCATTCCCGGGCTGGCGATCCGCGACGGCCGGGCCGAGGGGACCCTGCGGCAGGCCCTGGCCCAACGGGGATTCCATCTGCACAACGGCGCCATGGTGATCGATGGCGAGCGGGTGCTGCATGGGGCCGAGGCGATCGCCTGGCTGTGCGAACGCATGACCCCCAGCGATGCGCTGCTCGCGCTGCTGGCCCCGCTGATGGCGGATGACACCCGGGCACGGCGGTTGTACCCGCTGCTGCTGCTGGCACGGCGGCTGGCCCTCGGTCTGCGGGGACTGCCGCTCGATCCGGACGCTCCGTCGCGGACTGCGGCGCCCAGCGGATGGCGCCCCTCGTCATGAGCAGGACCGGCAGGGTTTCATCACCCCGCTGAAACTGGGTCAGCCCTTCACGCAGCAACAGGCGAAACTGGCGCAGCTCCGCCGGCCGCGAGCGACTCAGGCGCAGCAGGGTGGCCGTCTGCAGGCCGTGGTCGATCAGAAACGCTTCCCGCTCGCGGCAGGCAGGAGTGGCGCCACCATCTCCCCATCTGGATCGCTGCGCATGGATCCTCCCTCCCGGCTGCTGTTCCTGCCCGGCGCCTCCGGCAACGTGGCCTTCTGGAAGCCCGTGGCCACTGCAGCAAAAGGGTTCTGGAGTGGCGAGGCCAACGCGATGAATGGCGGTTCCCCCGCAAAGCAGCGCAGATGGCGGCGGCCGTCGAGAGCGACTGGGACAGGCTTCTAATGGGCCCTGGGGCGACGGCCGCCAGGCCGATGGCACAACCAGTGGCCTCATGCATGAGCCAGCTGCCCGTGACGTGGTCGGCATGGGCGTGGGTGTCGATCGAGGCCACCAGATCGATGCCCAGCTCACGGATCAAGGAAAGATCGCGGCCGTG
This sequence comes from Cyanobium sp., assembly GCA_046080685.1. Lineage (GTDB taxonomy): Bacteria > Cyanobacteriota > Cyanobacteriia > PCC-6307 > Cyanobiaceae > Cyanobium. Next base: position 2,010 of record JBJTUJ010000067.1, read on the forward strand.
CTGCTCGAACACCGAATCGATCAGCAGCCCCTTGCGGCTGGACACATCGGCCAGCAGGTAGGTGAAGGTGCCGGTGTCGGCGTCGAACAGCTGCCGGAAGAGCAGGGCGCCCCCACCAGCGGCGGCAGCGAGGGAGAGGGAGGGAGCGGGAGCGACGGTCATGGGGCGATCGGCCACCAACTGCTATGAGCATAAGCGCATAATGCGTCTGAAGGCAATCACCCCTGGGGCTGGTCGCAGCCCTTGGCCGGCTTCAGGCCCACGGCCTGCACCACCGCGCCTCACCCCGGTGATTTGGCCCCTCCTCGATCCAGCGCCGCTTCTCCTCCAGGACCAGGAGCTCCAGGTGCACGGCGTGCCCATGGGCCCCCGTTCCGATCCATAATGCTTCTAGGGCCATACAGCATTCACATGGACGAACGCGGAGCCGGCTCCCTGGCCAACCCCCAGCTCCTGAACGAAATCAGCCAGTTCTTTCGTCTGCTGAGCGAACCGGCCCGCCTGCAGCTGCTCTGTCAGCTCAAACAGGGAGGCGCCATGGATGTGGCCACCCTGATCGACGCCACGGGTTTCAGCCAGTCCCACATCAGCCGCCAACTGGGCCAGCTGCAGCGGGCGGGCCTGGTGAGCTGTGAGCGCGACGGGGTGCGGCTGATCTATGCGGTCGCCGACCCCTTGGTGGACGAACTGTGCAATCTGGTGCAGCGCCGTCTCAAGCAGCGGCTGGAACAACAGTTACAGCAACTCCAGGGAGTCTGAGCGGCTCGTCTCGTGGCCTGGCCAGCTTTCCTTGCGCGCCAGCCCCAGGGCGCGCACCAGGGGCCCGAACGGCTTAAGGAAGCGGCTTTCGGTCAGGCGCCCCTTGAGCACCCGGTGCCAGTACACCCATGGGAACACCCGTGTTTCGATCAGGAACATGCTCCAGCGTTCCTTGGTGGGATCCACCAGGAACGAACTGACCGGCTGGAGGTCGTAGTCGAACTCCGCCATCACCACACTGTGGAAACTGGTGATCAGCGGACAGGCGGTGTAACCGTCGTGGTGGGCCTGCAGGGGCCGCCCATCAAGGAAGGCCAGGAGGTTGGCCACCAGCACCGGCGCCTCCTGGAGCCTGCCGAACCGCAGTGAGGAAAAGGTGCGACAGGGGGAGGAGCTGATCCCCACGTCTTCGGCCCAGTTCGATGCCCGCTCCCTGGAGCCGAGGCCCAGCGCTGTTCAGCCGCTGAAGCTGGAGGTGCCAACCGACCAGGGAGAGGCCACCGCCGTGGTCATGCTGCAGCCCGAAGTGGTGCAGGCCCTCCATGGGCTGCCGCCGAACCTGGAGACATGACCGCCGCTACGCGGAAACCTCCGCGTGGGAGTCGGGATCGCCAGCGGATCCGGGATCGAACAGGCGATCGATCCCCGGCTTCAGGCTGGTGCGCAGGGCCACGAACACATGGTCGCCGGGTTCGAGGGTGGTGTCGCCTCGGGGCATCACCACCTGCTTGCCCCGCAGGATCAGGGCCACCAGCACCCCCTCCGGCAAGGCGAGATCGCGCAAGGGCCGGCCCACCACACGAGCCCCACGTTGCACGGTGTAGTCGACAATCTCGCCGTCGACCTGGCGCAGGGCGTGGATCTCCACCGTGAGCGCCGGTGTGGGATCGGCCGGCCGCCCGAGGTGCAGCCAGCGCGCCACCAGCGGCAGCGACCAGCCCTGGCTGATCACCGAGATCAGCACCACGAAGAACACGGCATTGAAGATCAGGTGGCTGTGGGGGCCACCGGCCATCAGCGGGAAAGTGGCCAGGGTGATCGGCACGGCGCCCTTGAGGCCAACCCAGGAGAGGAAGGCGAGCTCCCGGCGCCGGAAGCGGAACGGCCACGCCGAGAAGGCAACGGCGATCGGCCGCGCCACCAGAATCAGCACCAGCGCGATCCCCAGGCCCTGCCAGGCCACGGCCAGCAGCCGGCTGGGGAAACTGAGCAGCCCCAGCATCACGAACAGCACGATCTGCCCCAGCCAGGCGATGGCGTCGTGGAAGGAGAAGATCCCGCGCCGGAACACGATCGGACTGCTGCCGAGCACGATGCCGGCGATGTAGATCGCCAGGAAGCCGCTGCCCCCCAGCACGGCCGTCAGCCCGAAGGCCACCAGGCCGAACGCCAGGGCGAGCAGGGGATAGAGCCCCGGCACGTCGAGATTGATGCGGTTGATCGCGGCGGTGGCCAGCCGCCCCACCGCGAGGCCCACCAGGGTGCCCCAACCGAACTGGGCGATGAACAGCAGCAGCAGTGACGCGGCCGAACCGTTGCTGCCGGTGATCACACCGATCAGGCCGAGGGTGAGGAAGATCGCCATCGGATCATTCGATCCGCTCTCCACTTCGAGGGTGGCGGTGAGGCGATCCGGCAGCTTCAGGCCACTGGAGCGCAGCACCGAGAACACGGCGGCGGCATCGGTGGAGCCCACGATGCTGCCGAGCAGCAGACCCTGAAGCAGCGGTATCTTCAGTAGCCAGGCGGCTGCCAGCCCGGTGAGCAGTGAGGTGAGCAGCACGCCCACCGTGGAGAGCGCCAGCGCCGGCTGCCAAACCCGGCGCAGCGAGGCCAGAGAGGTGCGAAGCCCGCCGTCGAACAGGATGAGGGCGAGGGCCACGCTGCCGATGCTGTTGGCCAGGTCGGAGTTCTCGAAGGGGATCCGGCCGATCCCTTCCGATCCGGCCAGCATCCCCACCGAGAGGAACAGCACCAGCACCGGCACGCCGAGCCGCGCCGAGAACTTGCTGGAGGCGATGCCCAGCAACAGCAGCACGCCGGCCAGCAGGACGGCCAGGTTGATCCACACGGCGAGCTGAGCGAACGGCCCTCAGCCGGATGGCAAACCTTCCATCCGGCCAAGCCATCGGCCGCGATCACGCGAACCTGTGATCAATGGCACAAGACTTCGCTGCATGCAGGTGAGGACACCGAAGGCAGGGTTTTTAGCTTGCCGAAGCCGAGCCTTTCCCTGTTCCCGATGCAAGCGCTGCGCTCCTTTGGTTCCCTTCCCCTGGCGGCGCTCGTGCTCGCCGTATCGGCCGGCAGTGTCCATGCCCAGAGCAATGAGATCGGCGTGTATTCCGGTCGCCACTACAACACCGACAAGGAGCTGTACCGGCAGTTCACCGCCCGCACCGGCATCAAGGTGAAACTGCTCGAGGCCAAAGATGACGCCCTGATCGAGCGCCTCCGCAACGAGGGCGCCAACAGCCCCGCCGATGTGCTGGTGCTGGTCGATGCGGCGCGCCTCGACCGGGCTGCCGACCTGGGCCTGTTCCGCCCCACCAGTTCCGCCGCCCTGCGGCGGGATGTACCCGCCAGCCTGCGCGATGCCAACGGCCTCTGGTACGGCCTCACCCGCCGTGTGCGCGTGGCCGTGGTGAACCCGGCCATGGTGAATCCCGCCAGCATCCGCACCTATGCGGATCTGGCCAACCCGGCCCTGAAGGGCAAGCTCTGCCTGCGCGACAGCAAGAGCGTCTACAACCAGTCGCTGGTGGCCGATCAGATCATCCAGCGGGGCGAAGCGGCAACGGGCGCCTGGGTCAGGGGACTCACCGCCAATGTGACCCAGCCCCTCTTCACCTCCGATACGCCCCTGATCCGAGCGGTGGCCAACGGCCAGTGCGGCGTGGGGCTGGTGAACACCTACTACGTGGCGCGGATGCTCTCGGGGGACAGCGGCGCAGCCGATGCCGCCCTGGCCCGCAAGCTGAAGGTGGTGTTTCCCAACCCGGCCCACGTGAACATCAGCGGCGCCGGTGTCACGCGCCATTCGAACAATCCCCAGGCCGCCCTCCGCCTGATCGAGTTCCTGGCCTCCCCCACCGGCGGCAAGGGCTATGCCGAGGCCAACCACGAGTACCCGCTCAAGGGCAATGGCGACAACCCGATCCTGCGCACCTTCGGTTTCTTCCGCTCCGATCGGGTGTCGGCCGAGCAGATGGGGGCCAAGAACCGAGCCGCGGTGCGGCTGATGCAGGGGAACGGCTGGAAGTGAACCCCCAGCCCTGGAGCCGACGCCGCCTGCTGGCCTGCGGCACTGCCCTGGCGGGCGGCGACGGCTCCTCCCACAGCCTGCATCTCCACGGCGTGCATCCCGCCGCGATGGACGGCATCGAGCCGGTGCTGCGAGGACAGACCGCCACCTACGAGGTCGACCTGCCCACTGCCGGCCTGTCTCAGCCCCGAAGAGCTTGAGCAGCGCCAGAAGCAGCTCTGAGGGGGCAAGGCAGGAGCCGAAGAGAACCCTCACAATGCCGGCAACCCAACGACTGCCATGACCTACACCGCCGCTCCCTCCCTGCTGAACCGCGATGACGGTGGGCTCGGTGCTGGTGATCAGTGGCTGGAGCGCCCGGCTCGGGGCGGTGCTGGTGCTGGTGTTCCTCATCCCCACCACCCTGCTGTTCCACGGTGAGGTGGGGGAGGTGGCCGAGCGGATTCAGCTGTTCAAGAACCTGGCGATCATGGGTGGGCTGCTGCTGGTGGCCGACAGCAGCCCGGAGTGAGGGGCGGACCCGGGGAGCCGCCGAGCGAATCGCGCAGGGTGGAGAGGGGGAAGCCCTCCTTCAGCAGACGGCAGGTCATCGCCTTGCCGCGCATCAGATGGTCATGGCATCAGAGCTGGCCTTCATTCCGGCAGCCGCGGCCTGAGATGGCCACTGCCACTGGGCTGGAGGATCTGACGCTCCTGGCGGTTCTCCTGCGGCATCCCTGAACCTGCCTTCGGCATTCCCTGGGAATGGCGCAACGATTCCTCCAGCAGGAACGCGCAGAGATTGGACACGGAACGCCCCTCCTCCTCCGAGCGATCGAGCAGGGCCTCGTGAACGTTGTAGCTGAGCGTGATCGTGATGCGCCGGGGCTGACGTTGCAGCATGAGGAATCTATCGTTCATGGGAAGATTTAGCGAGGGCACAGATCAGGGCGATCCACGAATAAGAAGCCAGCGACTCACTAGACCCTGAAAGGGGACAACATCAGCCTATTCAGCTCTGCCGATGCAGGTTGCTGCAGGTTGACGCCATCACGGCTCCGATTCGGTTGACCCACCAACACGATTCGGGGCTCCGAACCCTGGCCGTGAGGACCGAACCGTTCGGTTCGGTTGGCCCACCTCTGGTTCCACAGCAGCACGGCGACAGTGAGCACGCCCGGGGCGAGCGGGGCTCGCGCCCAGCACCCCGAAACCGCAACCTTCGCCATCCGCATCATGTTGCCCCTCCGTTCTTCCTCTCCCTTTCACCTGTTCGACCGCCTCGAGCAGCAGATCAGCCAGCAGCTGCAGAACGCTGAGCGCGTGCCCGCCGCCGAGGTTCATGAAACCCCCGAGGCCTACGAGGTGGTGCTGGAGCTGCCCGGCGTCGACAAGGGCGCCATCGAGGTCAAGGCCACCGACCGCACCCTGCTGATCAGCGCCGAGCGCCGCAGCCAGCGCCAGCTTCCCGGCGACGCGGCTGCCAGCGAGGGCACCCCCGCCGCTGCCGCTCCGGCCGAGAAGCCCCACGGTCCGCTGCTGAGCGAGTTCCGCTACGGCACCTGGAGCCGCAGCTTCCGCTTCCCCCAGCCGATCGATCGCGACCAGCTGCAGGCGGTGTATCGCGATGGCCTGCTCACCGTCACCGCCCCCAAGGCCCACAAGCTGAGCAGCGTCACCGTGCAGGTGGAGGGCTGATGGCTTGACCCACTCACGGAATGACCGACTGATCAACTGACCGACAGACCAGCTGACCCCATTCCTGGGCTGCGGCCCTCGCTCATGAGAACCCCCTGCCCCCGGCTCCGGCCGGGGGCTTTTGTCTGTTTCGGGATCGGCTCCGTGTGGCTGGACTAGGAGAGGGGTGCCCACGGTTCCCGGCGCCAGCGTACGCCTGTACTAGCTTGCCCCCCTGCCAGCGCACGGCGCTGGGGGTGAGGCCAAAGTGCTTCCTGAAGTCGCTGCTGAACAGCCCCATGTGCCGGTAGCCGCAGGCCAGGGCGACAGCCCGGATCGAGCTGCCCCCCCTGCTCCAGCTGGGCCAGGGCCTGCTCCAGCCGCTGCTCGCGGATCCACTGGCGCGGTGTGCAGCCCAGCCGCTCGCGGAAGGCATACTGCAGGGCGCAGCTGGAGTAGTGACTCCTGGCCTCCAGGTCGCTCAGGCGCAGGGGCTGGTCGAGGTTGGCGCGGATGGTGTCGATCAGCTCGTCAAAGCTGCTGCCTCCGGCCCGCCCATGGATGCGCCGGCGGTCGGCTGCGGTTTCCTCCATCAGCCCTGGTCTCCCTGCCGGGGCGGCTGGATCTGCTCTGCCGTGATCGCCCGCTCCAGCAGAACAGCCGCGAGGTTGGAGAGCGAACGACCTTCGCTGATGCTGCGCTGCACCAGATGTTCAGCGGTGGCCTGGGGAACGGTGATGGTGACGCTGCGGCTTTCGGAATAGGCGACTTTGCGGCTTCTGGTCATCGCCGGGCATAGCGGAGATCGCTGAACGCATCGAAAGGAGATAGGGGGGACAGCGCAGGAGTATCGATGTATCGGTGGCCACCGCGGACGAGTTGCCTGGGCTGCTGTTCCCAATCTTTCGCACTTCTGTGCGTTTGCGTCTTTGTGCGTTACCGCAGATTGCAGATCTTGAAGTCCGTTATGGCGCGGCATCCACAGGCGCTGCCGGTGCCGCCGGTGGCGGTGCAGCCGGGGGTGTCGGTGGTGGCGGCGGCGGTGCTAAGGGTGCTGGCAGCTGGGCTGGCACCTGCGGCTCCGCAGCGGGTCCCTCCCCAGCAGCCGGATCCGGGGCGGCCTCCGGTTCCGGGGGCTCGCTGGGTGGGGCCTCAGCGTCCAGCTGCTCCAGCTCGCGGCGCAGCCGTTGGGCCGGAGCGGCCGAGAAGCTGCGCGGCCCGATCCCAGCCAGTTCGTTC
>JBJTUJ010000068.1:0-24749 GCA_046080685.1 Cyanobium sp.
GGCGGAGCTGACGGTGACGGGGGCCGGACGGTTCTTCGTCAGCCAGGACTCGAAGTCATCGTCCTCGTGCACCACCACCGTGGAACGCATGCCCCCGTGGTAGGGGCCGCAGAGCTCGGCGCAGACGATGGGGTAGCTGCCAGGCCGGGTGGCTGTGAAGCTCAGCAGCGTGGGCTGGCCGGGGATCACGTCCTGCTTAAGCCGGAACTGGGGCACCCAGAAGGCATGGATCACATCATTGGCCTTCATGCGCAGTTCCACCGCGCGACCGGCGGGCACGTGCAGTTCACCACTGATGAAATCACCGTCGGGGTAATGGAAGAGAAAGGCGAACTGCATGGCTGTCACATCCACCGTCAGGGGCGGGGTGAGGGGAGTTCCTGCGTCCATGCCGGCGTTGGCGATGCCACCCCAGATGCGCTCCCCGGAGGAGCCGTTCACCACGGCCACCGCCGGGCCTGTGCCCACGGTGTCACCGTCGCTGGAGGCCATGGCGGCAGCGTGCATGGCGCTATGGTCGTGGAGAGGAACCATTCCTCCCATGCGCTCGTATATGTCGTAGCTGTAGATACCAACAAATAGCACCACGATGGCGGGGATCGCCGTCCACACGATTTCAAGGGGAAGATTGCCTTCGATCGCCACCCCGTCACCCAGCTCGCCCACGCGGCGACGGAAGCGAACAAGGCTGTAGACCAGCAACCCGACGATGCCGAGAAAAAGGATGGTGCCGATGCTGAAAAGAACACTGAAGAGGTCGTCATAGACCGGCGCATTCGCGCTGGCGTCAACGGGCAACAGTGAAACGTTCTGCCCGATCCAGAGACCGGCCAGAACCAGCCCCATGCCAAGCAGCAGGGTGATCAGTGGTGAGGGAATCGTCACGGTGAGCCCCGGCTGGCGGGCGAATCCAACTTTCAGCCTATGGGCCTTGATCGTGCTGCGCGAGTGCGGCGCTGTGGAGCGTGACGATTGCCGCCAAAATTCACAGGTTGTCGCTGAGATGTGAGGGATCGCTCATTTCAGCGAAATCGCTAACTTGTGCATCCTCGCAGCATGCTGGTCCTGGTCACTGGTTTCTCACAACGACTGCACGGCCAACGCCTGCGCGGCGCCCTGGCGCTGCTGTGCGCCCATCTGGTGGTCGCGCTGATCGCCCTTGTGGTGATCGGTGGTGTCACCCGGGTGATGGAGGCCGGTCTGGCATGTCCGGACTGGCCCCTCTGCTACGGCACCCTGCTGCCGGGGCGTCAGATGAACCTGCAGGTGTTCCTGGAGTGGTTTCACCGCCTCGATGCCTTCGTGGTGGGTGTGGCCCTGCTGGTGCTGGCTGCCATGAGCTGGCTGCGCCGCGCTCAGCTGCCCGGATGGCTTCCCTGGGCCGCCACCGCCGCTCTGGCCCTGGTGGCCGCCCAAGGAGCTCTTGGCGCCCTCACGGTGACCCACCTGCTCGAGGCCTCCACCGTCACCGCCCATCTGGCCACCGCCCTGGCACTGGTCTTGGGTATGGCGGCCCTGCATCAGGCGCTCCTTTGCTCCCTTGCCCCGGAACCCCCGACGGCGCCCTCACTTCCCTGGAAGCTGGCGGCCCTGCTGGCTGGGCTGCTCGTGCCGGCCCAATGCCTGCTGGGAGGCGCCATGGCCAGCCGGTGGGCGGCCGAGCGCTGCTTCACGGCAGGCGAGTCGTGCCGCTGGCTCTTCCTCCACCGGATGGGGGCCTGGCCGGCGGCGCTGTCTCTCCTGGTGCTCGCCTTGCTGTCGCTTGCGCTACCTGCGCCCCAGGCCCCGCTGCGGCGCCTCTCCCTGGTGGCCCTGCTGCTGGTAGCGGCCCAGGTGGCCCTGGGGATCCTGAGCCTGCGGCTGCAGCTGAGTCAGCCGGCGGTCACCGCTGCCCATCAGCTGGTGGCGGCCCTGCTGGTGGCCCTGATCGGCGCCCTCTGGGGCCGGGGGCTGCTGCGGCGTTCCGCCGCGGAGGTCTCTTCCATGTCGCCTTCCCCTTCCTTCCTCAGCGAGGCCCTTCGTGGTTAGTGCTCCCCTCCATTCCGCGCCGTCCCGGCCCGTGGCCGACGTTCCCCGTTCGGTACGGCTGCCGGCCTGGCTGGAGGTGGCCAAGCCCCGCCTGATCCCCCTGCTGCTCGCCACCACCGTGGGGGGCATGGCCCTGAGCGCGGCCTGGCCCCTCGATCCCCAGCGGCTGCTGGCCACCCTGGTGGGCGGTGCGATGGCCTCGGCCGCCGCCGGCGTTCTCAACTGCCTCTGGGAGCAGGAGCTCGATGGCCGCATGCAGCGAACCAGTCGCCGCGCCCTGCCCTCGGGTCGCCTGGCCCAGCGCCAGGCCTTCCTGCTGGCGATCGCCCTCACCACCGGCTCGGTTCTGCTGCTGGTGACGGTCGTCAACGCCCTGGCCGCCGCCCTCGCACTGCTGGGGCTCTGCAGCTACGTGCTGCTCTACACCGCCCTGCTGAAGCCGCGCACCACCCAGAACATCGTGATCGGCGGCATTGCCGGGGCCATCCCGCCCCTGGTGGGAGCCGCAGCCGCCACTGGCCATCTGAGTTGGGGCGGCTGGTGGCTGTTCTCCCTGGTGATGGTGTGGACGCCGGCCCATTTCTGGGCCCTGGCCCTGCTCCTGCGCGACGACTACCGCTCGGTGGGCATTCCGATGCTGCCCGTGGTCAGGGGTGAGGCCCTCACCGCCAGGGCGATCGGCTGGTATAGCTGGTCCACCGTGGCCCTCAGCCTGGGCGGCATCGCCGCTCTTCCCACGGGTGGCTGGCTCTACGGGCTGCTGGTGCTGCCCTTCAACGGCCGTCTGCTGCAGCTGAGCGGCCGCCTTCAGCGCAGCCCGGAGGAGGCCCAGCCCGCCCGCAATCTCTTCCGCTGGTCGATCCTTTATCTCTTCGGCATCTGCATGCTGCTTGTGCTGGCCCGCACGGAGGCGGCCGCGACCCTGGATCCAGGCCTGCTGCAGGCGGCTTTCCGCCGGCTGCCCGCCACGGCCGCTGCCTAGATTGAACCCCTTCCAGCGAACGGGAGTGGACCGGGCTTGATCGAGCTGCAGCACCTCAGCAAGCGCTATGGCGGTGGCAGGAAGTCCCAGCCGGTCGCGGCCCTCTATGACCTCTGCCTCTCCGTACCCGCAGGCTGCCTCTACGGGCTGCTCGGCCCCAACGGGGCCGGCAAGACCACGGCCCTGCGCATCCTCTGCACCCTGCTGGCTCCGGATGCGTGGTCCGTGCAGGTGGCAGGCATCGATGCGCTGGCCGAGCCCCGTGCCGTGCGTCGCCTGCTCGGCTATGTGGCCCAGGAGGTGGCGCTCGACAAGATCCTCACCGGTCGCGAACTGCTGCAGCTGCAGGGCGATCTCTATCACCTGCGCACCGCCTACCGCGATGGTCGCATCGACGAGCTGATCGGCCTGCTGTCGATGGACGACTGGATCGACCGGCGCTGCGGCACCTACTCCGGTGGCATGCGCCGCCGGCTGGATCTGGCGGCGGGTCTGCTGCACCGCCCGAAGGTGCTGGTGCTGGATGAGCCCACGGTGGGCCTCGACATCGAGAGCCGGGCCGCCATCTGGCAGGTGCTGCGCCAGCTGCGTGATCAGGGCACCACGGTGCTGCTCAGCAGCCACTACCTTGAGGAGGTTGACGCCCTGGCCGACCGCCTGGCCATCCTCGAAGCGGGACGTGTGATCGCCGAGGGGCCGCCCCAGGAGCTGAAGGCGGCCCTCGGCGGCGATCGCGTCACCCTGCGGGTGCGCGAGTTCAGCGATGCCGAGGAGGCCGATCGGGTCCGCCGGCTTCTGCAGGACTGCCAGGGTGTGAGCCGGGTGGTGGTGAACCGGTCCCAGGGCTTCTCCCTGAATCTGGTGATCGAGGACGACAGCGTGGTGGAGCGTCTCCGCAGCCAGCTGGCCGAGGCGCGGCTGCCGGTGTTCGCCCTCTCTCAGAGCCGCCCCAGCCTCGATGACGTGTACCTTCAGGCCACGGGCCGAACCCTGATGGATGCGGAGCTCTCTGTGGCCGGCCTGCGGGATGCGAAGGCCGAGCGCAAGCAGGCGATGCGCTGATTTCCCATCCCCACCCCCCTTTCGTTCCCCCCCCCTTTCCCGATGACCAGCGCGAGCCCTCCGATCGCCGCCGCCGGCCCCGCTGCCGAACCCTCGGCCCTCTCTGAGATCAGCCAGGAAACCCTGGCCCTTTGCCGGCGCCTGTTCGTGCAGCTGGTGCGCCGTCCCTCCACGCTGGTGGCGGGGGTGCTCCAGCCCCTGATCTGGCTGGTGCTGTTCGGGGCTCTGTTCTCAAGGGCGCCCGAGGGCCTGCTGCCCGGTGGATCCAGCTACGGACGGTTCCTCGGGGCTGGGGTGATCGTGTTCACCGCCTTCAGCGGGGCCCTCAATGCCGGCCTTCCTTTGATGTTTGATCGGGAGTTCGGCTTCCTGAACCGCCTGCTGGTGGCTCCCCTGCGCTCCCGCAGTTCGATCGTGCTGGCGTCGGTGCTGTACATCACGGCGATGAGCCTGGTGCAGAGCCTGGCGATCATGCTCACCGCGGCCCTGCTGGGCTACGGCTGGCCCGGTGGCGCCGGCCTGCTGGTCGTGCTGGTCACCCTGCTGCTGCTGGTCTTCGCCGTGACCGCCCTCAGCCTCGGGCTGGCCTTCGCGCTCCCTGGCCACATCGAGCTGATCGCGGTGATCTTCGTGGCCAACCTGCCCCTGCTGTTTGCCAGCACGGCCCTGGCCCCGATTTCGTTCATGCCCCCCTGGCTGGGCTGGCTTGCGGCCCTGAATCCCCTTACCTTCGCGATTGAACCGATCCGAGCCGTCTACAGCGGTTCTTTCCACCTCGGCGACGTCGTCCTGAACGCTCCCTACGGGTCGCTCACCGCGGGCACCTGTCTCGGGCTTCTGGCCGTCCTTTCCGCGGCGCTGTTCCTGGCGATCCGGCCCCTGCTGGACCGCAAGCTGACCTGAACCCCTGATCCCGTGCCCGATCCCGAAGTCGTCCAGCGCCGTCCGCTCCCAGCCCGGCCCGATCCGGCAACCCAGCTGATCCAGGCTATCCAGGGACGGGACGGGGCCTGTCTCCGCCGCCTGGTGGAGGTGTGGGTGCATCGCCGGGGCCTCGATTCCCTCCACGACTTCTGGACCACCACCCTGCCCGTCGTGCTGGAGCCGGAGGCCCTGGCCTGGCTCCAGGTTCAGAACGTGGCTCCCTGGGAGAGCGGTGCTGCTGGCTTCTCCCCCCGTGCCGTGCTGGATCAGGCCCTGGCCGCCTATGCCGCAGGGATCGGCGGCCAGGAACAACCCCCGGCCTTCCCGCCGGTCGCCATCCTGGTGCCTCCCCTGCCCTGGCAGGACGCCAGCGCGTCAACGCCGTTCGAGGATGCGGAGCCACTTCCAGCACCTCTTTCCGCCTCGTTGCCGCCGCCACCTGAACCGCTGCTGCGCACCGCGCCGGCCCGCGCCAGTCGGCTGGTGAGCCGAACCCGGATGCTCCTGCGGGACTGTCTGGAGGAGGTGTGGCAAGGGCTGGCGGGTTCGTCAGCCGATGGCCGTCTCGATGGCGCACAGGCTTCGCAGGTCGGGGAGGCTGTGGAGGCTCTGGATACCGCCACCCCTCAGCGGGCCGAGGTGCCGCTCCCCGCGGAGCCTTCGCCACTCGCTCCGCTGCCGCTGCAGCCACGGCCGCGCCTCACCGTTCCCTCCCTGCCTCGTGCCACCCGGCCTGCACCGGCACCGGCCGACCTGGCGGATCTGCGGATTTGGCTGCCTGATCCGAACGAGGATCTGCGCAGGGCCAGCTGAGCCCCCCTTCGATCCTTCTCGATGACCCTGCCTGCTGCTGAGACCCTCGCCGGAGGCCTGATCGTTTCGGTGCAGGCCCCAGAGGGTTCCCCCATGAGGGACCCGGCCGTGATCGCGGCAATGGCGGAGGCCAGCCTGGCGCGCGGGGCCATCGGGGTGCGTGTCGAGAGTCCGGAGCACATCGGCGCCGTGCGCCGCCGCTGTCCCGAGGCCCTGATCGTGGGTCTGTGGAAGCGGGTCCATCCCGACAGCCCTGTGTACATCACCCCGGGCTGGTCCGAGATCCGCGCGGTGTGGGCCGCGGGGGCGGACGTGGTGGCCCTCGACGCCACCGACCGCCACCGGCCTGGCGGGCAGGATCTCGCGCTACTGATCGCCCGCACTCGCGACGAGCTGGGGGCACCGCTCATGGCGGATGTGGATGCGCTGGCGAGCGGTGTGCGGGCCGCTGAACTGGGCTGTGTCTGGGTAGGCACCACCTTATATGGCTACACCGAGGCCACGGCAGGCTTGCGTCCGCCCGCCTGGGATCTGCTCGGGCCCCTGCGGCGGGAGCTTCCGCCGGCGGTGCCCCTGATCTGTGAGGGAGGGATCGCCAGCCCTCAGGAGGCTGCCCGGGCCCTGTTCTCCGGCGCGGATGCGGTGGTGGTGGGCACGGCGATCACGGGGGTGGATCTGCAGGTGAGCGCCTACCTGGGAGCGATGGCCCCGTCCGGAACTGCACGGTGACGGCGATCACAAAACTTTCTTGAGGTCCGGCCAGGTCGGGACCCCTGAGGTTCACGATGGGAACAGTCTGCCCCGGCGGCCGGTCCCGCCCCGGGCCCGTACCGCCTGGTCCCTGAGAGGGAATTGCCATGGAGAACCGACGCCTCCTCATGCCTTGGTGGATCACCGGCACCTGCACCGGCATGGTGCTGTTCGGATCCACCCTGCTGGGCCTGCCGCTGAATACGTATCACCTGGCCCAGGTTCAGGCCCTGAACAGGGAGCTCGGGAAGCTCTGCGCCTCTCCGTCTCCCCCCAGGGAGGCCATGACGGTGTGCCGCATCCATGCCCGACTGGTCAACGCGCTGTAGCCAGCGCGTTGACTCCGGTGGTCACATCATGCCGGGCATCCCCATGCCACCCATTCCTCCCATTCCTCCCATTCCGCCCATGTCGCCGGCACCGGGAGCGCCGGGGGGTTCGGGCTTGTCGGCGATCACCACCTCGGTGGTGATCAGCAGCGAGGCAATCGAGACCGCATCCTGCAGCCCCAGGCGCACCACCTTGGCGGCATCGAGGATGCCGACCGAGAGCATGTCGTCGTAGGTGCCGGTGAGGGCGTTGAATCCCTTGCCCTGCAGCCGGATCTCATTCACCACCACATCGCCGTTCGCGCCGGCGTTGACGGCGATCTGGTGCGCCGGGGCCGTCAGCGCCCGCTGCACGATCTGCATGCCGGTGCGCTGATCGCCATGGGCGGCGGCGATCAGCGGTTCGAGCTCATCGGCCAGCTGCAGCAGGGTGGTGCCGCCACCGGCGACGATCCCCTCCTCGATGGCGGCGCGGGTGGCGTTGAGGGCGTCCTCGATGCGCAGCTTGCGGTTCTTGAGCTCGGTTTCAGTGGGTGCCCCCACCCGGATCACCGCCACGCCACCGGCAAGCTTGGCGATCCGCTCCTGCAGCTTCTCCCGGTCGTAGTCAGAATCGGTGGCCTCCAGTTCACGCCGGATCGAGGCCACCCGCTCGGCCACGGCGGACCGGTTATCCTCCAGGGCCACGACCGTGGTGTCGTCCTTGGTGATCGTGATCCGGTGCGCGCGGCCCAGATCGGCCAGGGTCACCTTGTCGAGGTTCATGGCCCGGTCCTCGCTGATCAGCTGGGCCCCGGTGAGGATGGCGATGTCCTGCAGCATGGCCTTGCGGCGATCGCCGAAGCCCGGTGCCCGCACGGCGGCCACCTGCAGGACCCCCCGGGTCTTGTTGACCACCAGGGTGGCGAGGGCTTCACCCTCCACCTCCTCGGCGATGATCACCAGCGGCCGGCCGGTGCGGGTGACGGCCTCCAGCACCGGCACCAGGTCGGCGATGGCGCCGATCTTGCGGTCGGTGATCAGCAGCAGCGGGTTGTCGAACGCGCATTCCCGGCGCTCCTGATCGGTGATGAAGTACGGGGAGCTGTAGCCCCGGTCGAAGGCCATGCCCTCGGTCACCTCCAGCTCGGTGGCCAGCGACTTGGACTCCTCCACGGTGATCACCCCGTCGGCGCTCACCCGGTCGACGGCCTCGGCGATCATCCGGCCGATCTCCTCGTCGTTGCCGGAACTCACCGTGGCCACCTGGCGGATGGCCTCCCCCTCCACCACGCGGGCGCGGGCGGCGATGCCCTCCACCACCTTGGCCGTGGCCGTCTCCATGCCCCGGCGCAGCACCACCGGATTGGCGCCGGCCGCCACGTTGCGCAGGCCCTCGCGCACCATGGCCTGGGCCAGCACCGTGGCGGTGGTGGTGCCATCGCCGGCGGTGTCCTTGGTCTTGGCGGCCACCTGCTGAATCAGCTTGGCGCCAAGATTCTCGAAGGGGTCCTCGAGCTCGATCTCCTTGGCGATCGTCACGCCGTCGTTGACGATGTCCGGGGCGCCGAACCTCTTCTCCAGCACCACGTTGCGGCCCTTCGGACCGATCGTCACCCGCACCGCGTCCGCCAGGGCATTGACGCCCCGCTCCAGGGACTCGCGGGAGGCATCGGAGAACTGGATCAGCTTGGCCATGGAGTCGGTTGCGGTCGGGCACGCTGCTTTCAGGCTCCCACAGGGGCCACCCCGGGCGGCAGGGGGGAGCGGTGGGGAAAGCCGAATGCCTGACATGGGGCCCGCGGCCCCGCAGGCAGCGGAGGGGCCCGGTATCCTCCGGCCATGGAGGATCTGCTGCAGCAGACGATCGACAACGCCGCGGCCACCGTTGGCGGTGACCCCGGCCTGGCATCCAGCGCCAATGGCATGGTGTTCGTGCTGGTGGCCGCCCTCGGCGTGGTGATGGCGTTGGTCTACGTGCCGATCCGCCTGTTCCTCACGCTCACGGCCCGAAGCCGCCGGTTGCGCCTGCTGCAACGCATCCGCCGCCTCCGCGACGAACTGGGGCAGCCGGTGGTGCCGGAATGAGGCCGGTGCGTTCCTGCTCCTCCTTGAGCGCTCAGCGCATCACCATGCCGCCGTCCACCTGCAGCACCTGGCCGGTGATGTAGGCCGCCGCCGGATCGGTGGCCAGGAAGCGCACGGCGCCGGCCACCTCCGCCGGCTGGCCCATCCGTCCCAGGGGAATGGCGGCGAGGATCGGCTCCTGGTCGAGCGCGGCGGTCATGTCGCTCTCGATGAAGCCGGGGGCGACAGCATTCACCGTGACGCCCCGCCCGGCGAACTCCGCCGCGTTGCTGCGGGTGAGGCCGATCACCCCCGCCTTGGCGGCGCTGTAGTTCGCCTGGCCGGGGTTGCCCATCAGGGCCACCACCGAGGTGATGTTGATGATGCGTCCGGAGCGGGCCTTGAGCATGGAGCGGCTCACCGCACGGGTGCAGAGGAACACGCCGGTGAGGTTGAGGTCGATCACGCTCTGCCAGTCGGCGGTCTTCATCCGCATCACGAGGCCGTCGCGGGTGATGCCGGCGTTGTTCACCAGCACGTCGATGTGGCCGCTGCGCTCGAGCATCGCCTTCACCAGCCCCTCCACTTCCTGCTCGTCGGCCACGTTGGCCCGGTGGCTCCAGGCCCGGCCGCCGGCGGCCTCGATCGCCGCCACCACCTCGGCAGCGGCATCTGGGGAGCTGGCGTAGTTCACCACCACCTCGGCCCCCGACGCCGCCAGTTCGAGGGCGATCGCCCGGCCGATGCCCCGGCTGGCGCCGGTCACCAGGGCGGTCCGATGGGCAAGGGGAGCGGCGCTGGACATCGGAGCGGAGCGGCGGTGGCGGCGATCGTATGGCCCCGGCTTCCGCAGCCCTTCTCAGCCAGTCCTGCTCAGCCGGGCATTTTCAGCTGGTCATGGTGCCCATGTCCACCAGTGCCCGGCCGAGCAGCTCGGCGAAGCGGAGCAGCGGCTCCTGGCTGCCGAGCACCACCAGGAGCTGGCCAGGAGCCAGGCGCACGTGACCGCCGGGATTGGCGATCAGCTGACCGGCCTCGCGCTCTCGCCAGGGGTTGGGGATCCCTTCGACCGGGTTCCGGACCGCCAGCACCATCGCCCCGCTGCGACGCCCCAGCTGCAGTTCCGCCAGGCTGGCGCCGTTGATCCCCTCCAGATCCGCCGGGTCGCTGCTGAGCTGGAACTCCTCCACTTCGCAGTCCGAGCCGCTGAGCAGATCCATGAAGCTCACCGCCAGGGGTCGCAGCGCGGTGGCGGCCATCGTGCGCCCTCCGGCCACGTAGGGGCTCACGACCTGGTTGGCGCCCGCCAGCCGCAGCTTGCGTTCGGCCTCCTCGCTGTCGGAGCGGGCGATCAGGCGGCAGTGGGGGGCCAGGCCGCGGGCACTGAGCACCACGTAGAGGTTGGCCGCATTGCTGGTGAGGGCCGCCACCAGGCTGCGGCAGCGGTGAATGCCGGCCTCCACCAGCGTCTCATCGAGGGTGGCGTCCGCCATCAGCACCGGCAGGCCCCGCTCCTCGGCGGCCTCCCGCCGGTCGGTGTCCATCTCGATCACCAGGAGGGGCACCCCCTCCCGGGTGAGCTGCTCGGCGATCTCCTGGCCGATGCGGCCATAGCCGCAGAGGATGACGTGGTTGTGCATGCGGCGGATCCAGCGCAGGAAGCGGCGCTCGCGCAGCCGCCGGAAATAGCCCGATTCGGCGAGCCCCAGCATGCTCTGGATCGTGATCTGCACCACCACCAGGCCGCCGATGATCGTGAACACGGTGACCAGCCGGCCAGCCGTACTCAGGGGTTGCACCTCGCCGAAGCCGATGGTGGAGATGGTGATCGCCACCATCCAGTAGCAGTCGCCCCAGTCCCAGCCTTCGGTGATGCGGTAGCCGAGGGCGCCGGCGTTCACCAGCATCACCAGGGCCAGGATCGGCATCAGCCAGGGCCGCCGCAATCGGGTGGAGGGTGGCGTGGCGTTCTGGAACAGCCGCGGCCAGCGAAGGCGGAAGCGGCGCGGACGGCTGCGGGGGAAGGGGCCGCTCAGGATGCCTCAGCCCAGACCGAGGGCGGTGAGCACGACGCGGTCGTCGAGGGCGCCGAGGCCTTCGGCTGCGGTGAGGCCCGCCACCCCGACCCGCTTCGGGAGAGTGGCAGGATCGCGCCCCAGGGCCACCAGGGGAACCCCGCTGAGCAGGGCCAGCTCTTCGCTGAGGGGATCGCTGGCGAGCACCACGTCGGCCGTGGCCACTTCGGCCGCCTCCGCCACCGCCGCAGCGGGGGAGACCGGGGCCAGAACCTGGCTGCGCAGGCCAGGGATGGTGGTGCGGATGTGGGCCGGCAGGCCCTGCCAGCGTTCCTCCGGCCAGTCGCCGGGAACACCGGCCGGGGCCAGGAGGAGCAGCGGACCATCGCCCGGCGGCTGGGCGGCGGTGGCCTTCTCAAGGGCCGCGCGGGGCAGGCTGAGGCGGAAGGCCTCGGCATCTAGCCGGACGCCGATCGGCTGCAGGAAGGCTTCCAGCGACTGGGCCGCCCAGCCGCCGGCCGCCGGCGTGACCGTGGCGGTGGCCGAGAAGCCGCCGGATGCCACCCGGGTGGGGATGTGGCTCATCGAGAGCATCAGGTCGACCTGGCGCCCTTTTGCCAGGTTGATGCAGGCCTGGAAGTCGGGCTCGCGCACCGAGCCCAGCAGGTTCGCCCAGTCGGCCAGGGTGGCATCGCCGAAGGCGAAGGGAATCACCTTCTCCACTGCCGGCAGCAGTTTCCAAAGTCCGGCGAGTTCGGGCCTACAGGCCACCTGGATCGCGAAGCCCAGCTGCTCGGCCACCGCGGCCGCCGCCGGCAGGGCTTGGAGCTGACGCACGCCATCCCCCGGGATCAAAAACAGTGCACGCATCGGGGGGTGTCCTCACGGGCTGATTGTATGGACGGGATCCCCGTTGTCCCCCTCGCAGGGGAAGACCCTTTTGCATTTGCTGATCGCCGCCGCCGGCAGCGGCCGCCGCATGGGAGCCGATCGCAACAAGCTGCTGTTGCCCGTGGCCGGCCGGCCCGTGCTGGCCTGGACCCTGGATGCTGCCCTGGCCTGCCCCGCCATCACCTGGATCGGGATCATGGGCCAGCCCCAGGACGAGGCCGCGGTGGCGCAAGTCGTGGTCGCCGCCGCTCCCGCCCGGCCAGTGCACTGGATCCTGGGGGGGGACACGCGCCAGGAATCGGTGAGCCGGGGCCTGGCCGCCCTGCCGCCGGAGGCCGGGGTGGTGCTGATCCACGACGGCGCCCGCTGTCTGGTGGAGCCGGAGCTGCTCACGCGCTGCGCGGCAGCGGTGCGGGAGGCGGTGGCCGCCGGGGCCGGCATGATCGCCGCCACGCCTGTCAGCGATACGATCAAGCAGGTGGATGAGCAGGGGGCGATCACCGCCACCCCCGACCGCAGCCGGCTGTGGGCGGCCCAGACGCCCCAGGGATTCGGGGTGGCCCAGCTGCGCCAGGCCCATGCCCGCGCCGACGCCGAGGGCTGGAGCGTCACCGACGACGCCGCCCTCTACGAGCGGCTGGGGCTTTCGGTGCGGATCCTGGAGGCCCCGCCGTCGAACATCAAGGTCACCACCCCCTTCGATCTGGTGGTGGCCGAGGCGGTGCTGGCGTCGCGCCAGCAGCCCGCCTGAGCAGACGGCGGGATCCTCAGGTCAGCAGGCTCAGCCGGCCGTTAGATCCGTCGAGGCGGGCCCGCACCCCGAGGGGCAGGGCCCCATTGCCCGGGGTGTGGCCCACCGGCAGGTCGGCCACCACAGGAATTCCCAGATCCAGGCTGCGCTCCCGCAGCACGTCCGCCACGGCGAAACGCCGATCGGCGGGCCCCTCGGCCCGCCCGTCGGCCTCCTCGCAGCCGCTGAAGCTGCCGAAGCCCAGGCCCCCCAGGCGCTGCAGTGCACCGCACAGGCGCCAGTGGGTGAGCATCCGCTCCAGCCGGTAGGGGGCTTCGCCCACGTCCTCCAGGATCAGGATCGTCCCGTCGAGGGCGGGCAGATGGGCCGTGCCCAGCAGGTGGGTCGCCACGGTGAGGTTGGCCACCAGCAGGGGGCCTTCGGCCAGTCCCCCGCCCCAGGCCGTGCCCTCGAGGGCGGGAAGGGGTTCGCCGAACAGCAGGGACCGCAGCCGGTCACGGCTCCACTCCGGCTCCGCGGCGAGCGTGGTGAGCAGGGGGCCGTGGATGGCGCCGCTCTGGCCCCGGGCCACCCGGTGCCAGAGAAGGGAGGTGACGTCGGAGAAGCCCAGCAGCCAGCCTCCCGGCAGGTCGAGGGGACCCTCCAGCAGGCGGGCCGATCCCCAGCCCCCGCGCACGCAGGCCAGGAGCGCCGGGGCGGTGTTCGCCGGATCGGGCTGCAGGTCGGCGGCGCGCTCGGCATCGCCGCCCGCCAGGTAGCCCCAGCGGCGGCCCACCAGTTCCTCGCTGCGGGGTTCCACCGCCAGCCCCCAGTCGCGCAGCACGGCGATGCCGGCCTCCAGGCGGGCGGCCTCCTCGAGGGCC
The DNA here is from genome assembly GCA_046080685.1 of Cyanobium sp. Taxonomy (GTDB): domain Bacteria; phylum Cyanobacteriota; class Cyanobacteriia; order PCC-6307; family Cyanobiaceae; genus Cyanobium. Next base: position 13,455 of record JBJTUJ010000068.1, read on the forward strand.
GAGCTGGCGGCAACCAGCCGTACCCGATCGCCTGGGCGGAGCGCAGGAGGCAGGGGCAGGCAGGGGGCGGCGGCCACGGGCGGGATCGGAGTCAGCGGACGAGGGTGGGTAGCACCAGGGCGAGCAGCAGCAGGGCCCCCAGCTGCACCTGGCGGGCGAAGTGCCGGCCGTAGGCGGAGCGTGGCAGGTCGCTCCGCCGCAGCAGGGCCGCCTCCCGCTGCATGCCGGCGGCGGCGATGCCCCAGGGGATCCAGAACAGCGGTCCGCCCAGTCCCTGCAGCACGGCTGCGGCGGCCAGGGCGAGGGCGGCGACCCCGTAGCAGAGCGAAACCGCGGTGGGCGCCGCCGTTCCGAGGGTGAGGGCGCTGCTGCGCACCCCCAGGAGACGGTCGTCGTCGCGGTCGCTCATGGCGTAGACGGTGTCGAAGCCGAAGGTCCACACCACCGCTGCCAGCCAGGTGAGCAGCAGCGGCCAGCCGGCGCTGCTGCCGCCGAAGCCGCCGGCGGCGGCCCATGGGATCAGCACGGCGAAGCCCCAGCAGAAGGCCAGCACCAGCTGGGGCAGAGGGAACCAGCGCTTGGCCAAGGGATAGAGCAGCACCGGAGGCAGGGTGGCCACGGCCAGCAGCAGACAGGTGCCGCGGACCGCCGCCGGCAGGGCCAGCACCACCCCCAGGGCCGCCAGGAGGCAGACGAGCAGCAACGCCACGGCGCTGCCCACGGACACCCGGCCGGCCGCCAGGGGCCGGTCCCGGGTGCGTTCCACCTGGGGATCGATGCGCCGGTCCCAGAGATCGTTGGCGATGCAGCCCGCCCCGCTCACCGCCAGGCCGCCTAGCACGATCCAGCTCACCAGCAGGGCGGATGGCGGCGCTCCGGGAGCCAGCCAGAGGGCCCAGCCGGCGGGGATCAGCAGGATCAGGCGGCCACTGGGCTTGTGCCAGCGCAGCAGCTGCAGCACGTCGCTGATGCCGCCCCCGCCGCGGGCACTGCCACCGCCACTGCCACCGGAATGCATCCAGGCGCCCAGCCCCGCCATCGCCTTCCCCAGGACGCGTCCAACCCTAGGGCCGCTGCCTGATGGCGCCGGCGATGGCAAAGTGGCGCCGCCGAACCGGCGCCGGCAAGCCATGGTCCCGAGTCCAGCCCCGCACCCCGTCGCGGGACCCGAAGCCGGCGAGCTGCCCGTGGGGGTGCGTCGCGTGGCTGCGATCGACATCGGCACCAACTCGATCCACCTGCTGGTGGCGGCGATCGATCCCTCCCTGCACAGCTTCAGCGTGCTGGTGGCGGAGAAGAACACCACCCGCCTGGGGGAGAGGGATCCCGACACGGGCGACCTGAGCCCCGAGGCGATCGAGCGGGCCTTCCGCACCCTGCGCCACTGCCGCGACCTGGCCCTCAGCCACGGGGTGGAGCAGATCGTCATCGCCGCCACCAGCGCCGTCCGGGAGGCCCCCAACGGCCGCACCTTCCTACTGGCCCTGCAGGAGCAGCTGGGCCTGGACGTGGACCTGGTGAGCGGGCCGGAGGAGGCCCGCCTGATCTATCTGGGGGTGCTGTCGGGCATGGCCTTCGGCGATCAGCCCCACCTGATCCTCGACATCGGCGGCGGTTCCACCGAACTGATCCTGGCCGACGAGCGCGATGCCCGGGCGCTCACCAGCAGCCGCATCGGCGCCGTGCGGCTCCAGCGGGAGTTCTGCCAGCAGGACCCTCTGCCCGAAGGGCGCCGCACCTTTCTTTCGGCCTACATCCAGGGGGCGCTCGATCCGGCCGTGGCCCAGGTGAGACGGGCGCTGCGGCCCGGCGAGAAGCCGATCCTGGTGGCCACCAGCGGCACCGCCATGGCGATCGCGGCCCTGGCGGCGGAGGAGGATCCCAAGCCACCGATGAAACTGCACGGTTACCGGGTGAGCCGGGCCCGTGCCGCCCAGATCCTTGATCGCCCCGTGGCGATGACGCCGGATCAGCGCCGCGCCCTGGCACCGCTCAACGATCGCCGGGCGGAGATCATCGTTCCCGGGGCCCTGATCCTGCTCACGGCGATGGAGATGCTGCAGGCCAGGGGCTTCGTGGTCTGTGAGCGGGCCCTGCGCGAGGGCCTGATCATGGACTGGATGCTGCGCAGTGGCCTCCTCGACGACCGCTTCGCCTTCCAGAGCACGATCCGGGAGCGAACCGTGCGCCACCTGGCCCGCACCTATGGCGTGGACAGCGCCCGGGCGGAACAGGTGGCCGCCCATGCCCTGAGCCTCTACGACCAGACCCAGGGGCTGCTTCACAACGACCGGGGACCGAGCCGCCTGCTGCTCTGGGCCGCCGCCCAGCTTCACGCCTGCGGCAAGCACGTGAACGTGGGGGCCTATCACAAGCACACCTGGTATCTGATCCGCCACGGCGAACTGCTGGGCTACTCCCAGGCGGAGCATCTGATGGTCGCGGCCATCGCCCGCTATCACCGCCGCAGCCTGCCCAAGAAGCGCCACGAATCGTGGCAGCTGATCGAGAGCCGTGACGACCGGCGCGCCGTGACCTCGATGGCGCTGTTGCTGCGGCTTGCGGCGGCCCTCGACCGTCGCCCGGAGCCCATGGTGGCCGGCCTGCAGGTGCGAGCCAACCCGGGGATCGAGGGAACGCCCGAAGGGGTGGGCATCACCCTTCTGCCCCGGCCCCGGCGCCACGACGAGCCTCCTGTGGATCTGAGCCTGGAGTTCTGGAGCCTGCGCTCCTGTGCCGAGCTGATGCTGGAGGCCACCGGCCTGCAGCTCAGGGTCGAGGGACCTGAGGGGGTTCCGGTGCTGCAGTCGGGGGGCTCAGGGGGGGGCTGAAGCTCTTCCAGCCGTAGTCATCGCTGGCTGCCAGGAGGCGGGCCGGGACGCCGGGGACCGACACGCTGACCTGGTCGGGACGGCCGGCCCGCACCTCCAGGCCGCGGCCGAGGGGGAAGGTGCGGGGCTCGGAGATGGTGCCCTCGAAGAGAGTGCGCCCGTTCAAATCCCGCACCGCCACCCAGCTGGGTTCGCGGGGCCGAAGCTCGAGGCTGGCGGGCACCCTGGCTGCGGGGGTGGGGGTTGCCGGCGGCGCGGGGGGAGCATCGGCCGCGGGGGGTGGCGAGATCGCGGCGCCGGAAGGCGCCTGGCGCTTCGAAAGCAGGAGGGCGGTGACCAGTCCCAGGGCCACCACGGCGGCGGCGGCGGCCGGCAGCCAGCCGGGCATGGCGGACACGGGAGGGGCGAGCCGTGGGGGGCCTTGCACAGGGGTCAGCGGTTCCGGAGCCACCAGCAGCGGCGCCGGGCGCCGGACCGGCTCCATCAGGCCACTGCTCCGCAGGGCGGCGACCTGCTCGTCGATGGTGATGCCGAGGGATCCGGCCACCCGCTTGGCCTGGGCGATCACGAACACCGGCTCCGGCAACCGGAGCCGGTCGCCCTGCTCGAGGGCATCGAGCTGGTCAGTGCCGAGGTGCAGGCGTTCGGCCAGCTCCTCCTGGCTCAGCCCCCGCCGGCTCCGGGCCTCCCGCAGCTTCTGCCCGAGTGCGAGCAGTTCGGGCAGGGTGTCGCTGCTGGCAGAGGCCGGGGTCTCGGGCACCGGGAAACGACATCCATGTGGCCGCAGTATGCCGGACACAACGAAAGCCGCCCAGGTTGGGCCTGCATGGCATTCATCAACAAGTGGGCGATACTGGATTCGAACCAGTGACCCCTTCCGTGTGAAGGAAGTGCGCTACCGCTGTGCTAATCGCCCGCGTGCGTTGACCGCAGCAAGTTGAGCATAGAACACGACCCTCCACTTCCCCCTGCCGGTTGAGCTGGATCCTGCTGGCCCTGCTCACTGCCTGCGGCGCCACCTGTCACGACCTTCTTGTGCGCCATCTGCTGCGGCGCTGGAGCCTGAGCTCCAGGCTGGTGATGGGAGCGTCGGCCGTGCTGGCGGCCCTGCCGGCCCTGGGTGTGGCCGCCCTGCTGGGCCCCACGCCGCGCTGGGGGCCTCTGCTGGGGGCGCTGCTGGCCACCGGATCGATCAATGCCGTGGCCTTCTGGGCGTACGGGCGGTCTCTGGCCCGGGGGGATCTCAGCCAGGTGCTGCCGCTGATCAACCTCTCCCCTTTGGTGCTGCTGGCCAGCGGCTGGCTGCTGCTGGGGGAAAAACCATCCGTTTCCGCCACCCTCGGGGTGCTGCTGGTGGTGGCCGGCGCCCTCCTGCTCGGCGGTGGTCCATCCGGGCCCGGCGGCTGGCGCGGGCTCTGGCGGGCCCCGGGAGCCCAGCCGATGCTGCTGGTGGCCCTGCTCTGGGGGGTGGGAGCCAGCGTGGACAAGCTGGGGGTCCGCGCCGGTGGGTCGCTGCTCTGGCTCGGCGGACTGCATCTGGTGGTGGGTGTGCCCCTGCTGCTTCCGGCCCTGGCAGCCGGCGAACAGAGTGCCCTGGCGTCCGACCGGGCGCCCCGCTGGCTGGGGGCCAGCCTGCGGCCACTCCCCCTGCTGGTGGCCCTGGCCCTGCTGGTCACCGCCACGGGTCTGGCCCAGTTCGAGGCCCTGCAACGCACAGCTGTGGTGAACGTGGTGGCGATCAAGCGGCTGAGCACCCTGTTCAGCGCCGTTGTGGGGGTGACCGTGTTCGGCGAGTACGGCGGGGCCCTGCGGCTGGGGGCTGCGGCCCTGATGCTGGGCGGCGCTGCGCTGGTGCTCACGGGCGGGGGCTCCTGAACACGCGTCGCCCGTGGCGGGGGCGGTGCGAGAAGATTTGCCTTTGGCGCAGGCGACGGCAGGGTGAGCATCAAGGAGCGGCAGACCGGCGACGCGGCGGTGGAGACTACGACCGACGTGCTGATCGTCGGCGGGGGCGTGTGCGGCACCGCCCTGCTGTTCGAACTGGCCCGCTACACCGATCTGGCGTCACTCACCCTGGTGGAGCGCTACGGGCAGCTGGCGCAGGTGAACTCCAAGGCCACCAACAACAGCCAGACGATCCATTGCGGTGACATCGAGACCAACTACACGCTTGAGAAGGCGCTGAAGGTGAAGCGCACCGCCGAGATGATCGGTCGCTACGCCGAACTGTTGGAGCCGGCCGAGCGCGACCTGTGCGTGTTCCGCACCCCGAAGATGGTGCTGGGAGTGGGGGCGAAGGAATGTGCCTTCCTGCGTCGCCGCTATGAGGAGTTCTCCCCCCATTTCCCGGCGATGGAGCTGCTCGACGCGGCCGCGATCGCCCAATGGGAACCCCAGGTGGCCAAGGTCGGTGGTGAGCCCAGGCCCGAGGAGATCGTGGCGATCGGCATCCGCAACTCCCCCACCGCTGTCGACTACGAGGCCCTCTCGGAATCCTTCCTGACCCGGACCCGCGCTGAGCTGGCGGGAACGGCGCGGCGGCTGGATCTGCGCCTGGGCACCACGGTGCGGCGGATCCTGCCCGACGGCGACGGTTTCGTGGTGGAGCTGGGTCCCACGGGCACGAGCCCGGACCGGTCCGCTGAGGAACCGCTCCAGCGGGTGCGGGCGCGCCATGTGGTGGTGAATGCCGGGGCCCACAGCCTGCTGATGGCTCAGGCGATGGGCTTCGGTCTGCAGTATTCGTGTCTGCCGGTGGCCGGCAGCTTCTACTTCACCCCGGATCTGCTGCGGGGCAAGGTGTACACGGTGCAGAACGACAGGCTGCCCTTCGCCGCCCTGCACGGCGATCCTGACGTCCGGGCCCCGGGCCAGACCCGCTTCGGTCCCACCGCCCTGCTGCTGCCGCGGCTGGAGCGCTACGTGCCTGCCTCCTTCTGGGAATTTCTACTGGTGCTCCGCCTCGATGGCGCCGTGCTGGCGGTGCTCTGGCAGCTGTTCGGGGTGGCCGACATCCGCCGCTACATCCTGCGCAATCTGCTGTTCGAGGTGCCCTGGCTGCGGCGGCGGCTGTTCCTGGAGGATGCTCGCAAGATCGTGCCCGGTCTCCAGCTCCAGGATCTGCGCTTCGCCGAGGGTTACGGCGGGGTAAGGCCCCAGCTGATCGACAAGGAGCAGCGGCGGCTGATGCTCGGCGAGGTGAGTATCCCGGCGGTACCGGGCCTGATCTTCAACGTCACCCCGTCGCCGGGGGGCACCTGCTGCCTGGGGAACGGCGAGCGGGATCTGGAGGCCATCGCCGCCCGTCTGGGCTGTCGCTTCGATCGCGAGCGACTGGAGCGTGAACTGCACGAGCCTCCTGCCGTGCCGGTCCCCTGTTCCTGAGCCCCTTGCCCTTGGATCCCAGTTCCGGGTCTCAGGGAATCTCCAGCAGCAGAGCGATCTGCCGCGCCAGCAGCAGCAGGGCAGCGATCGAGAGCGGCCCAGCGCCAGCGCCAGCGGCCGCCTGGCCGTCGCTCCAGCCAGCCGCCGCAGATCCTCGGCGATCAACCGGGCCATGGCATCAAGGTGCTGTCGTCGTGGCCGCCGCTGGCGAGCTGGGGCTCGGACGAAACCATGCGGTGCGCCTCAGGCTCCGCCCCGGAACAGATGGTGGTGTCCCTCCCAGTAGAGCTTCGAGCGAGCCTCGGCGGGGGGACGCAGGGCCGGACTGACCACATAAAGGGTGGTGCGGATCAGCTCCCGCTCCCGGCTGGTGGCGGCCATGGCGCTGAGGGGCACCACCGTCAGCCACTGGTCGGGCCAGCTCACCCGGTAGCCGATCGCCACCGGCGTGTCGGCCGGGTAGTGGCGCAGCAGGTCCGCCTCCACCTCCTCCACATGGCGGGCGCTGAGGTAGAGGCACAGGGAGGCCTGCAGGGCGGCAAGGCGGGCCAGCGATTCCCGCTCGGGCACACCGGTGCGGCCGCCGGCGCGGCTGAGCACGATCGTTTGCACCAGCCCGGGAATCGTGAGTTCGCTGGAGAGGGCGGCGGCGGTGGCCTGGTAGGCGCTCAGGCCCGGCACCACCTCCACCTCCACGCCCGCGTCGGCCAGCCGGCAGATCTGCTCCTGCAGGGCGCCGTAGAGGCAGGGGTCGCCGTCGTGGAGGCGCACCACCCGCTTGCCTTCCCGCGCCCGCTCCACCACAACGGCCATCACCTCCTCGAGGGTGAGGGTGCTGGTGCGCAGGCGTTCGCTGCCTTCAGGGGCGAGGGCGGCGATCGCCGGGCTCACGAGTGAGTCGGTCCACACCAGCACCTCGGCCTGCTCGAGGGCCCTGGCCGCCCGAAGGGTGAGCAGATCGGGGGCTCCGGGGCCCGCCCCCACGATCCGAACCGGGTGGCTCATGCCGCCACCCCGGCGGGATCAGGAAGGGAGCGATGGCGCCCGTACAGCCACCAGAGGCCCAGGCCCCCCAGGGCGATCAGCAGCAGGCTCACCAGCTGGGCCATCCGCAGACCCCCTTCACAGAAGGGCGGAGCGGCGAACAGGCAGAGGGGATCGATGCGAAGGCCCTCGATCCACACCCTTCCGCTGCTGTAGGCCATCAGATACACGCAGCTCAGGGCCCCGGTCGGCAGGTGGATGCGGCCGCGGCTGGCCCGCCGGAACAGCAGCAGCAGCAGGGCGCAGACCCCGAGATTCCACAGGGATTCGTAGAGAAAGGTGGGATGGAATCCCGTGCGCTCGAGGAATTCCACCGGCCGCTGCGTCCTGGGGATGGTGAGCTGCCAGGGCAGGTCGGTGGGGAGGCCGAAGGCCTCGGAATTGAAGAAATTGCCCCAGCGGCCGATCGCCTGGCCCAGGGCCACCGCCGGCACCAGCACATCCAGCAGGGGCCAGAAGGGCTGACGCCGCCAGCGGCAGAACAGGATCGCGGCCAGGATCCCGCCGATCAGGGCGCCGTGGATGGCGATGCCGCCCCGCCAGATGGCCAGGATGTCACCCCATCGACCTTGGTATTGGCGCCACTCGAGCGCCACGTAGTAGAGACGGGCGCCGATCACGGCACCCACCACCAGCACGGGCAGCAGGTCGGCCACCAGGGCCGGGTCGATGCCGCGGCGGCGGGCCAGCTGCATCGCCAGCATCAGGCCCACCAGCACTGCGGTGGCGATCAGCAGGCCATACCAGCGCAAGGAGAAGGGGCCCAGCTGGAACACCAGGGGCCCCGGAGAGGTGAAGACGGCCAGGGACGGCATCGGGGGAGGGATCAGACGATGCCCTCGGCCGCCTGGACCTTCTCGACCTGGCGCTTCTTGAGCACCAGCAGGATCTGGGAGAGAGCCACGAGGGCGAAGAAGGCCAGCAGGCCGTAGATGCGAACGGGGTCCTGGAGAACCACCTCGGCATCCACCTGGCCGAAGCCGCCCACGTTGGGATCGCTGCTGATCGGCGCTCCGGCTTCCAGGGTGTCGCCCACCTTCACGATCACCGAGGGGCCCGCGGGCACGGTTTCGCTGACGCTGCCCGTGGCGGTGGTGAGGGTGACCACGTTGGCTCCGTTCTCGCCCGGCTCGATCGAGGCGACGGTGCCGGCGGCGGGGGCGGTGAAGGCGTTGTTGTTGGTCTTCTCACCGGTGGGGTTCACCTGGCCGCGGCCGCGGTTGCCGCCCACATGCAGCTGGTACTTGCCGAAGTGGATGGCGCTGTCGGTGGCGGGGTTGGGCGAGAGGATCGGGAAGACGATCTTCTGGTGCTGATCGCCGGGCAGCGGGCCCACCAGCAGGATGTTGGGCTGGGTTTCGCTGTACTGGGTGTAATAGATGCCCTTGGTCTCCTCCTTCAGTTCCTCGGTGAGGCGATCCTGGGGGGCGAGGGTGAAACCATCGGGCAGCATCACCACGGCGCCCACGTTGAGGCCCGTGGGGCTGCCGTCACCGGCCACCTGCTGCACGGCGGTGTCGTAGGGGATCTCAACCTCGGCCTTGAACACCGTGTCGGGGAAGACGGCCTGGGGCACTTCCACCTGGGTGGCCTTCTTGGCCAGGTGGCAGTTGGCGCAGACGATCTTGCCGGTGGCTTCCCGGGGGCTGGCGTAGTTCTGCTGGGCCCAGAAGGGATAGGCCCAGCTCGGGGAGGCCCCGGCCACGAGAACGGCCAGGCTGAGCAGGCTGCCGAGGAGGGCGGAGAGGGAACGACGCATGGCGGAGGGTCGGACGGGAGGCCGGACAGTGGGTCGGACGGTGGAGGCGGAAACGGGAGGGAAGGGGATCAGGCCCACCAGGCCTTCTCGCCGGTGCGGAAATCGGTTTCGGTCCACTGGGAGAGGAACACGTTGTCGTTGTCGACCGTGACGTGGGCCAGGGCCAGGGAGAGGGGTGCGGGACCGCGCACCACCTTGCCGGTGGCGTCGTACTGGGAGCCGTGGCAGGGGCACATGAACTTGTTAGCGCCGCTGTTCCAGGGCACCACGCAGCCCAGGTGGGTGCAGATCGCGTTGATGCCGTAGTCGCCGATCGAATCGGGGCCATCGACCACCAGGTAGGTGGGATCGCCCTTGAGGCCCTGCACCAGGCTGCGGTCGCCTTCCTTGTGGCTTGCGAGCCAGCCGCTGAGGGTGACGGCGTTGCCCGCCTCATCCTTGGCCGTGGTGCCGCCACCGCTGCCGGCGGCCTTCGGGGGGATGAAGTAGTTGGCCACCGGGTAGAGGGCCGCCAGGGCAACCCCCGTGCACGAGCCGAAGGTGAGCAGGTTCATGAACTGCCTTCGACCCATTCCGGGCACATCACCACGGGGGGAGCTGGCGGAGATCTGGGTCATGCGCGACGTTCCGGGAACAGGGGCAACGTGCCGCCCACATTAAGGGCTGCCGTTCCCGCCCCGTGCCGGCTCTACCGGGGCTGCGCCGAGGGCTGCAACAAGCCGTAGTGCGGGCCACTCCCTGGCCCCCCTAGGCTCCCCCCCTGCCGCCCCGGACCCACGTCCTCCCCCCTGACGGCCGATGACCTGCTGGCCCTGCTGCGGGAACGCTGGCAGGCCTCCTACGACGTCCGCCTGGTGCAGCGCCATGGGCGCCTTTATTTCCAGGTGATGTGGGCCCATCTGGAGCAGCAGTCCTTCCCCTTCGCCCCCGAGCAGTACGGGGAGCGGCTCGAGGCCGTCTGCGCCGCTCTGAACGATCTGGGCGTGGCCCCGGCGGTGCGGGCCTGGCTGGGCATCACCCGCGATCGGCCGCGGCTGGGCAAGGCCCTGTCCCTGCCACTGGACGTGCCCGGGGCCCGGGCCAGCGAATTTCTGCTCTGATCAGGCCTCCCGGGCTGGCCGCACCTGCTCGCTCAGAAGCACCAGACCCACCCCCACCAGGTAGAGGGCGGTGATCGCGCCGCCCAGGAGCAGCATCGTCACCGGATCGGTGGAGGGGGTGAGCACGGCGCCCGCCAGGGCACTGGCGAGCACCACCCAGCGCCAGGCCGACAGCATCCGGCGGGAGTCGATCAGGCCCAGGGCCCCGAGCAGCAGCTGCAGCACGGGCAGCTGGAAGGCCAGGGCGGTGGTGACCATCAGCAGCAGCACGAAATCGAGGTAGCGCTCGATCGACCACAGGGGCTCCACCACATCGGCCCCGTAGCTCACCAGGAACCGCAGAGCCGCAGGCACCAGGGCCCACCAGGCGAAGGCCAGACCGGCGGCGAACAGCAGGGTGGAACCTGCCACCGCCGGTGCCACCAGCCGCCGTTCCCGCCGGGTGAGGCCCGGCAGCACGAAGCCCAGCACCTCGAACAGGATCCAGGGCAGGGCCAGGGTCAGACCCGCATAGCCCGCCACCTTCAACGACACGAACAGGAACTCGCCCGGCGCCAGCTGCAGGAAGCGGATGCCCTGGGCCGGCACCTCGAGCAGGCGCACCAGTGGCCGCACCAGGGCGAGACAGGCCGCCGCCGCCACCACCACCACCAGCAGGCTGCGCAGCAGACGGCGGCGCAGCTCCTCCAGGTGGTCCACCAGGCTCATCTCCACCTCGGCCGGAAACTCGTCGTCCGGGTTGCGCTCAGCAGGGGGCGGTGGCGCCACTGGGGTCAGGGCGGAGCCGGCGGTGGCAGGGGAGGGGATGTCGTTCATGGCCGTCCGTCCTGGCCGACGTTAGGGGCCTCCAGCACGGCGAGGGCCCGTGCCGGTTCCCCCCAGAGGATCTCGCCGCCCCGGTGGCGCACCGTCCCGGGCCCGGCACCGGGGATCCGCTGCAGCGTCTCGGTGGGCACCATCAGCACCGGCACCCGGCCGCTGCCCCTGCCCCGGCTGAAGAGGGCCGCCAGGTCGGCGGCAGCGGCCAGGTCGGCCTCGCCCGCCATCCCCTCCGAGGCCTTGAGCACCACATGGCTGCCCGGGATCTCCTGGGCGTGGAACCAGAGATCGCCGCGGCGGGCCTGCCGCAGGCTGATCCATTCGTTCTGGCGGTGGTTGCGGCCCACCTGCAGGCGCA
>JBJTUJ010000069.1:0-4943 GCA_046080685.1 Cyanobium sp.
GAGGCGATCGGCGCCGGCGGCGAGGGCCAGGTCGCGGTCAGGGTCGGAGATTTCCCAGAAGACGTAGGCCCACTGGGGATCGCGTGGCAGGAAGACGACGCGGGTTTCGGCGGCGGGCCTGGGGGCGGGGGCCATCTCGGCTTCGATCGCCCGAAGGTCAGCGATCACGGTGGGCTCCGGGGCCGGGGCCGGGGCGGCGTCCTGGGCCGGGGCGCTCAATCCGGGCGAGGCCACCACGATCGCCTCGGCCAGGCCATCGCGACTCTGGGCGCTGTAGCGGCTGATTCCGAGGGTGCGGGCGAGCTCGCGGAGCTGGCGCATGCTCATCGAGGCGAGATTCGCAACCGGATTGTTCGTCAACTTTTGCCTCCCATGGCCGTGCAATGTCCTGCAATATTGCGGGTTGTGAACGGCTCGGGATCGGTTCTGTCAGCGGATGGGCACATGTCTGCCCCTGCCGCCCGGGCTCCCGCCGGCTGGGTCAGCTGCGCGCCCATCGTCCCCATCCGCCGCCGTTCCACCGGGGATGGCGCCCGTTCCGCCAGGGTGGCGAGCAGGGCCGAGACCAGCAGCAGCGCCGCCAGCCCCAGCCACAGCGCCGGTTTCCGTGGTCTGGAGATCCCGACACGACGGCCCTTGCCCTGAGCCCCGATCCCCAGAGGCTGGCCGCAGCGCCCACAGACCATGCGACCGCTCAGGGCCCGATCGGCCCGCACCGACCAGCTGCCGCACTTCGGACAGGCCATGGTTTCGTCCAGCCTTCTCGCCCCGCATGATCGCCGATCCCCAGGGCGGATCGGCGGGCCTGCCCGCGGTCCGTTCCTGCCCCACGATGCGTCCCACCCTGGTGGTGCTCCATGGCGGATCTCCCCGGCCTTCGCGGCACCGGTGTCTGTCGCCCCCTGGCCGCCCTCGGTCGGATGGCGGCTCCGTTCCTGATCCGTTCCGGCCGGGTCTCACCACTGGCAGCGCCAGCTGCCCTGCTGCTGCTCCCCGCCCTGCTGGTGCAGGTGGCGGCCGTGGCGCTGCTGCTGCTGAGCGCCGTGGCTGCCCTGATCCTGATCCTGGCGCCTGGCTCTCTGGATCTGCTCCTTCCCGCCCTTCCCCAGCTGCTGCGCACGATCTGGCGCCCGCCTGCGGGCCTGCCCCTGCCCGCGCCCGGCCTGTTGCTGGTGGCGGCCGCCGGGGCCGGCGCGCTCGCCTTCCTGCAGCAGCGCCGACGCCTGGCGGAGGGCCGCTGGCGGCCCTGGCTGCTGCTGGGGGCGATCCTGCTGCTGATCGTGCTGCTCAACGCCATCAACGTGGTGATCAGCTTCCTCGTGCGCGATGTCGACAACAGCCTCGTCGCCTACGACACGGCAGGTTTCCGCCGCAGCCTGGCCCTCTACGCCCTGTGCCTGGTGCTGGCCCTGCCGGTGCGGGCCGTGCAGCGCAGGGCGATTCCGCGCCTGGCCCTGTTCTGGCGCGACTGGCTGAGCCGCGACCTGCTCCACCGCTGGCTCGACGGCCGCGCCTACTACCGGCTCGATCCGGGCGGAGACGCTGACCCAGCCGTCATCGACAACCCCGACCAGCGCATCTCCCAGGACGCCGACGAGGTCACGTCCACCAGCCTGTCGCTCAGTGTCGAGGCCCTGGAGGCCCTGGTCACCTTCGGGGGGTTCGCGGCCGTTCTGTGGGCGATCAACGCCCGCCTGGCTCTGGTGCTGCTGGCCTACGCCACGGTCGCCACCGTCCTGATCGCCTTCTCCGCCCGCAGGCTGGAGCGCCTCAACCGCGACCAGCTGCGGCTGGAGGCCGACTTCCGCTACGGCCTTGTCCACATCCGCGACAACAGCGAGGCGATCGCCTTCTACCGCGGTGAGGCGCAGGAGGCCCGCGAAGGCCAGCGCCGCCTCGGGGCCGCCATCGGCAACGCCGACCGGCTGATCCGCTGGGAGGCCATGGTCTCGGTGATCCAGAACTCCTACGGCTCCTTCTCCGACTTCCTGCCCTGGCTGGTGCTGGCGCCGCAGTTCTTCGCCCATCGGGTGGAGTTCGGCGTCTTCGGCCAGGCCGGCCTGGCCTACGCCATGGTGCTCACCTCCCTGAGCTGCGTGGTCGACAACGTCGACCGGCTGGCCGCGATCGCCGCCTCGATCCGCCGGCTCGACGACTTCCAGTCCCGGCTCACCGCCCTCACCGGTCTGCCCCTGCCCGGGTGCGCCCTCACAGTGCCTGCCGCATCCGCCGTGCTGCGCGTCCGCCACGCCGACCTCAGGCCCCCCGGCAGCGACCGCCTGCTGATCCGCGACCTCAGCCTGGTGATCGAGCCGGGGATGCGCCTGCTGGTGGTGGGGCCTTCGGGCTGCGGCAAGACCTCGCTGCTGCGGCTGCTGAGCGGCCTGTGGCCGCCTGCGGCGGGAGTGGTGGAGCGCCCGCCTCCCGGGGAGATGATGTTCGTTCCCCAGAAGCCCTATCTGCCCCCTGGGCAGCCTGCGCCAGCAGCTCAGCTACCCACAGCCGGCCGACCCCGCCGACGGCGCCTTCAGCGACGCCGATCTGCGCCTGGCGCTGGAGGCGGTGCAGCTGCCGGAGCTGCTGCACCGCTATCCCAACCTCGAGCTCCGCCAGGACTGGTCCCGCGTGCTCTCCCTCGGCGAGCAGCAGCGGCTGGCCTTCGCCCGTCTGCTGCTCCATGCCCCTCGCTTCGTCCTGCTCGACGAGGCCACCAGCGCCCTCGACCTGGCCACCGAGGCGGTGCTCTACGACGCCCTGGTGCGGACGCGGTCGGCGCTGGTGAGCGTGGCCCACCGGCCGACCCTGCGGCGCTTCCACGGGCGGCTGCTCGAGCTCGACGGCAGCGGCGCCTGGCACCTGGAGTAGAACAGGTGTACTGGTTCCCGTCGCTGCCGCCGTCGTGTCGTTCCCGCTGCTCGCCCTTCCGCCCGGTGTGCCGGTTCCCTTCCGGGACCTGCCGGGCCTGCGGTTCTGCCCCCTGGTGGGCGAAGCGGTCGCGGCCGGCTTTCCCAGCCCCGCCGATGACTACGTCGAGGCCCGGATCGATCTCAACCTCGAGCTCATCCCCCGCCCCCTCTCCACGTTCTTCATGCGGGTGTCCGGCGATGCCATGGCCGGCGACGGCATCCTCGACGGCGACCTGCTGGTGATCGACCGCAGCCTGCGGGCCCGCCCCGGGATGGTCGTGGTCGTCTGCCATGGCGGCGCCTTTCTGCTGCGGCGTCTGCAGCGCCGTGGCGGCCGCCTGTGGCTGGTCGCCAGTGCCGAGGGCCGGGAGCCGATCCCCCTCGATCCGGAGGTCGGCGACACCGAGCTCTGGGGCGTGGCCCTCCATGCCGTGCACCATCTGGCCGCTTCCCCCTCGCGGCGCCGATGAGCGGGAGGGCCGAGCGATGGGTCGCGGGGTGGGCCGGGTCAGTCGTGCCGGGCGCGGGGCAGGCTCACCAGCAGCCCGCGCCGCCGCAGCTCGCGCTGGAACTCCCGTTCCGGCGATGGGGCGCCATCCGACTGCCAGATCCGGCGAAGATGGCCGAACAGGGCAAGACCCCGCAGCACGAGGGTGACGCACACCAGAAGCTGGAGGCTGAGGTGGAGCATCTCCCGCTCAAGACCCACTCCACACTATGTGTCGACTCCAGGGCTGGTGTGCGGTCATGCTGGTGTCAGCGGGCTGATGCCCGCCTGGGCACGCGATGACCGATCCCCTGCCCGTGCTCAGCACGGTCGACCTCGAAACGCTGCTGGCTGCTCTCGATCCCCTGCTGGATGGCTTCGGGGATGGGGCCTCCTGTCTCGATGATGCCCGGGCCTTCCTGCACCGGCTGGGGGAGGGGCCGGAGGCGGAGGGCAGCGAGCTGGAGGGGCCGCCCCTGCTGCGGTGGCTCGATGCCTGGCGGGACGCGGGGGGGAACCGGGCCACCCTCAGGCTGATGGTGGCCACCCTGCTGGCGGAGCGGCGGAACGGCGATCGCTGAGGTCAGGAACCGGCCACCTTGCGGATGCGGCGCTTGTGCCGCCAGACGGCCTGGGCCGTGTCGAACAGGGAGGTCTGCACCTCGCCCATGAACTGCCGCAGACGGCCAGGGGCCTCCTTTTCCACGCCCAGGTGGTCGGAGATGACGGCGGCGTGGCACATGTCCACAAGCAGGGCCACCTCTTCCGAGGAGAGACAGATCAGATGGTCGTCGCCGTGATGGGTGACCTTCAAGGCGGGTGACCTCCGGCAGGTGGTTGATAAATGATTGTAGGAGTGTTAGGGGATGTGATTGATCAGGGATGTGATCGATCGGGATGGTGATCGGCCAGGGCCCCGCCGGCGCCCGGGGGATGGCGAGGAAGGTGCGGGGGGTGTACACCGTGGGGCAGTGGAGGCCCATGCGTGCGGGCGCCGTGCTTCGGGGGGCGTTCTTGTTTCAACCCGTGCTGCGCCCGCTGCGCTCCTGGTGGAAGGAGGAACGGCGCACCCTGACCTCCGGGAGGGTGCGCCGGGGTGTGTTCACCGTGCTGGGGCTGGGGCTGCTGCCCCTGAGTGCGCTGGAGATCCAGCGCCGTTCCCAGGCTCTGGAGGAGAAGGCGCGGGACGAGCATCGTGAGGCGATGGCGATCGTGGTCGCCTCGCTGGCCACCTTGCGGCGCACGGCCTATGACTGGGGCCACTGGGATGACATGTACGCGTTCGTGCGCACCGACGTGGCCACCACCTCCCTGTTCGATGGCGGTGGCGTGCTGGTGGTGCTGGATCCGGCGGCCCGCCCCCTGCTGGTATGCAGCGATGGGGGCAGGGACCGGGCGGCCGATCTCCCCCTGGCGGAATGCGTTTGGCGAAACATCCGCCGGCTCGGGATGCCGAACGACATCGGCCTGCGGCTGGCCTGCCCTGATGGGACGGGACAATGGATGATCGGGGTGGCCACCCCGATCATCAGCAACACCAGCGCCGCCCC
>JBJTUJ010000070.1:0-10454 GCA_046080685.1 Cyanobium sp.
TCCACGAAGGTGGTGATCACCTCTTGGGCGCTTCGGGGCGAACTGTTGGGAAGCCCCTGAAGGGTGCTGATCCAGGGCCAGAACCACCACGCCATCCCCAGGGCTCCAGCCGCCGGAACCGCAGCCCAGCGGAGGCCGATCTGGGCGAAGCTTGAGGCGAGCTCGAGCGGGGGGAGGATCAGCGATCGGAAAAGCTGAGATCGGCGCTTGCGACGACGGACTTTGACTCTCACGACCCCACCCCGTTGGTCTTGGCCCGACTCCGGATGGTCATGATGCCGGTCCCGGAACCGCTTGTTGAGGTGGGGGTTGGATTCAGGGTTGGAGAAGGGGCTGGATTCGGCGGATCCCTCCGACATCGGAAACCAACCCCGACGACGGCGCCAAGGATAACCGAGCTTCCAAGAAGTCTTCTTCATCGGTTGAGCCTCTCCATCCGCCAGGTCACGAACGTGCCCACCGGGCTCCAGAGCAGATAGGGGATCAACAGCAAGGCGGCCAGCGTCGATTGCGTTGCCACCGCGATCGCCAGGGCGACGCCCACGATCCAGCCCGCCAGCCCCACCAGGGTGCCGCTGCGGAGTGAGCGGGTGCGGCAGATCAGCCAGGTGTAGCTCTGCACCAGCACCAGGAGCAGCAGATAGCCGGCCATCCGATCCCAGCGGGCCCCGGCGCTCCAGGCCAGCAGAGCTGAGCCATAGAAGCAGGCGTAGATCAGGATCCAGATCAGCGGAATCAGCCGCTCGAAGGTGAGCCAGGAAGGCCGCCGCAGGCGGTTGAACCAGAGGAAGTCATCACGCCCGGGGCTCAGCAGCGCGATCACCAACACCATCACCAGCAGGATCAGCAGGGCAGCCAGCAAGGTTCGATCGACGGGATCCCCCCAGCCTGGCGAGGAAGGGGCCAGCGCGCAGCCGACCACGGCCGCTCCTAAGGTGACGCGATTACGCAGGGTCCACACCTTGACCGATGGGCCCTTGCCATCTGCCGTCCTCGATCTGCCCCCCCACCTGCCACCCCACAAGATTCCGCGGCCGCTGGTGCGCGGCGATTTCGATCTGAGGCCCTACACCGACAGCTCCAACGGCAGGGGCGCCTGGCAGGTGCTCAACACCCTCGTGCCCCTGGCCCTGCTCTGGGGACTGGCGTTACGGGCCCTCAGCCATGGGTCCTGGCTGCTGGTCCCACTGATGGCGCTGCAGGTGCTGTTCCTGGCCCGCAGCTTCTCGCTGATGCACGATTGCGGCCACGACACCCTGTTCCGCAATCGCACGGCGAACCGTTGGGTGGGATTTCTGCTGGGCGTGGTGGCCGGCATCCCCCAACTGCCCTGGGCCCAGGGGCACGCCTTCCACCATCGCCACAACGGTGACTGGGAGAAGTACCAGGGGCCGTCGGCCCTGGTGAGCACCGAGGCCTTCGATCGGCAGACTCCCACTCAGCAGCGGCGCTATCGCTGGTTGCGCCATCCGCTAATGCTGCTGCCGGGCGGCTTCTTCTATCTGGTGCTCAAGCCCCGCCTTGCCCTACTGCTGGGGTTGATGGATCTGGTGCCTGAAGTGATTCAGGCGCTGCAGCATGCGCCGCAGGCGAATCTGATCGCGGTCGTGGCCAGCCATCGGAGCCGCCACTGGCACAGCCCGAGGGAAGGGAGGGATCTGCTGCTGAACAACATCGCCGTGCTCGCTCTCTGGTGGGCGATGGCCTCCCTGATCGGCGCCGGTGCCTTCTGGACGATCTACGCCCCGGTGATGGCCTGTGCGGCGGCGATCGTGATCTGCATCTTCTTCGTGCAGCACAACTTCCCCGGCTCCTATGCCCACCGCACCGAGGGCTGGAACGGCATGACCGGGGTGCTGGAGGGAACAAGCAATCTGGAGCTGCCGGCGCTGCTGAACTGGTTCTCGGCCGACATCGGCTGTCACGCGATTCACCACCTGTGCGCCGCGATCCCCAATTACCGCCTGCGGGAATGCCAGCAGCGCAACGCGCCCCTGCTCACGGGCGTCACCCGCCTGTCGCTGCGCGACATCCCGGCCTGCTTCGGCTACATCCTCTGGGATCCAGAGGCGGGCCGGCTCACCACGATCGACAGCCACCGGGCAGCATCGATCAGGACGGCGGTCGCCTGGGTCCCAGGGCTGACGTCGGCAGCGGGAGGCTCTACCGGTGGTGCGGATCTCCCGGGAGCCAACCAGTGATGGAGCCACGACCCGTCCTGCCGCAAGCGTGCCCCAGCCTCGGTGCCGATGGCCGGCTCACCTCAGGCGAGGAGGCCAGCGCCGATCGGTTGATGGAGCGGATGCAGCGGCACCTGGCCTTGTTCGATCGGATCGAGCAGCTGAGCCGGCAGTGGATCGAGCAGGTGAGCAATGCCGACTTCGACACCGGGGAGTCGCTGCAGATGCTGCTCACCACGTTGGAAACCTCCCTCGGCCCCCTGCTGCCGGATGCGGGCTGAGCCTCCGCCCCGTTGCCCCTAGGCAGGCCGCTCGGGCTTGCGCTTCTTCGCCTTGGCCTCCGCCCGCACGCGCCACCAGAGGGCGGTGCCCTCCTTGCGGCGCTCCAGCGCGAAGCCGGGCCGGGGCCGGTGGCCCGTGCCCCAGCCGCGAACGGTGCCGGGGGCCATGCCGAGCAACTGCGCCAGTTCCGGGGTGCTCAACCAGGCCCCGAGCGCAGCGGCCTCGGCCAGGCCCCGGGCCACGGCCAGCGGATCTGCTGCAGCCTGCTGGGGCACCAGGGTCACCGCGAACTGGGCCAGGGCAGCAAGGGCGTCCCGGCCCCGCGGAGACGTGTCGATCGCCTCCACCGGTGCCCTCACGGACAGGCCCCCGGCCTCCTCGCTCGCATCGGTCGTGGCCATCACGCTGGGTTCCACCGCTCCGAGGCTATGGCGGCATGGCCTTCGCAGGTTGCAGGCGGGCGCGGATGGCCTGGTGCTGCAGATCCCGCACGAGCAGGGCCCCGCAATCGGGATCGACCGGCAGCCGCAGGCAGGGGGACCCCTTGACCAGGGTCGCGGCCTCGGCCGGGGTCAGGCCCAGCTGCCGGGCAAGGATCTGCTGGAGGATGAAGGCCAGCTCCGGAGCGCGCCGGTCCGGCAGCTCGAAGGTGATCACCCAGCCGGGGGGCCTGATCCTGCCCTGCTCAACCCGTCGGAGGGCCGGCAGGCTGGCCAGCACCACCAGCTGATCCTCCTCCCACACCACCGTGCCGGGCGAGGGCATCGCCCGCGGCCGGGGATCCCGGTGGCGCACCAGCGAGAGCACCGTGAGCCCGTAACCGTGATCCAGCCTCGCCACGGTGCGCCCCACCAGCGTGTCGCCGGCGCTGACCCGGTAGCGCACCTGCAGCAGGTTCTGTCCCTGAAGCCGCCACACGCCCTCCACCCGCTCACCGAAGGCCGTGGCCACCGCCACGTCGGCCCCCAGTTCGATCGGGGAGATCAGGCCGGCTCCCCCGAGCAGATCCCCCAGCCCCTCGGCGGTGCCCTCGCTGCGGGCCAGCAGGGCGAAGCGGGCTTCGGGCCAGAGCTTCTGCAGCTGCAGGGTGTCCTGCAGATCGCTCAGCAGCTGCCCCGAGAGCAGAGCCACCGCCGGCACCCTGAAACCCCTGAGCAGCAGCTCCGCCCCTCCACGGAGGGGACGAACAGGGAGTGGGCATCACTGCGCTCCTGGCTGTCGTCGCTCTCCACCCGCACCACCGCATGGCGTTCCCGGCGCAGCATCGCCGCCACCTGGGTGGCGAGGGGACCGCCACCCACCAGCAGGATCGGCTGCGCCCGGCGACGCAGCCGCCGCGACCGGCGCACCCCAAACCGCGCCATCAGCAACTGATCGAGGATGAGGGCCACCAGCGCCGAACTCAGCAGGGTGCCCACCAGCGAGTACAGCAGGGTCACCATCACGAGGGCGGCATCGGCCTGATGGGGACCGCCCGCAGCACCCAGCACCACGTTGGTGGGATCCACGTAGTCGCCCTTGAGCAGGGCGGCCGTCACGAAGAAGCCCTGCACCCACCCACCACGGGCAGCAAAGAAAGGGATGCCGGCAAGGACCATCGTGAGAACGGCAGCCACAAGCACCAGCTGCAGGCGGCTGAGGGTGCGGCACCAGAGGATCAGCCGCTGGAGCAGATCCCTCGGCCGTCGCCACAGGGCGCTCAGCAGCCGCACCACCCGATGATCCCCAGATGACGGGTTGCCCGGCTGGGGAGCGGAAAAGGTCCGCGGCATGACAACAAGGGAGTCCTCGCCGGCCTCGAGGCGCAGGTGCCGCTGGAAGCGATGGTCCTCCAGGGGGCCGTCGCGCACCTCGAAGGCGTCGCCATTGACCTCGAAGCGGGCCAGCTGGGGGCCCGGCCGCAACGCCTGCACCAGCGCCCCGGCGCTGAGCTGGAGGGGATTGACCACCATCAGGCCGGGCAGACGCTGTTCCAGCAGCGATCCCAGCTGCTGCAGATCGCTGCCGGAGCGGATCACGATCTCCGCCGTGGTGTTCAGCAGCCGCACCTGCAGGGCCGCTTCGATGTTGCTGCCGCTGTCCGAGCTCAGCAGCAGCACCGAGCGAGCCCCCTCGACCCCCGCCTGCCGCAGCACATGGGGCCGGCGCATGTCCCCGAGGATGAGCCGCTGCTGCAGGGCCCCCAGGCCGCACACCAGGATCGTCGGTTCGTCGCCCTCCGTCCCTGCCGTCATCGTTGGCCTGCGCGCACCGGGGATTCAGGCAGCGCCATGGGCGGTGGGAGGCCCCAGCAACGGCCCACCCTGCTGCCGGCGGATCGCCACCACCCCGGGCCTGGGAATGCGGCCGGCTTCGCTGGAGGGCCAGTTGGAGCCCAGGGGCACCTGGCGCAGCTGCTCGAACGGTTGGCCGTCCCTGTCTCGGAGGGTGTAGGCCTGCACCTCCTCCTCCCCGTTGGTGTGGATGGCGTTGTCTTCGCCCGGATGCTGCACCGCCACGAACAGGGTGGTTTCGCCGGGGTCGAAACAGGGGCCGGTGAGCTCGCACTCCATCGGACCGGTGGCGAACAGCAGGGCGTCGCCGGCCGCCGGGCCGCTGGCCGGGAACAGCCAGCAGCTGTTGTTGCCGAACACATCCGCGCTGCCGTTGACCGCCGCCCGGTCGGTGACCATCCAAACGTTGCCGCGGCGGTCGATCGCCAGGTTGTCGGGGTTGGCGAAGCCCATGCCCCCCTCCCAGGGGGTGCCGCCGGTGGCCACCATCCGCCAGCGGAACCCGCCGCCGGGCCGGCTCTGGGACGCCGCGTCGTCCTGGAGCCGCATCACCCAACCAAAGGGCCAGCGACTCTGGCCCGCGGGGCCGCGGAAGATGGCCGGATCGGCCTGGCCGTCGCCATCGGATCCGCCGGCGGTGAAGGTGATCAGCAGATCCCCCGTGCGCGGATCCAGATCGGTGTCCTCCGGGCGGGCCGCAGGCGTGGCCCCCACCGCATTGCCGGCCAGGTGGGCGTCGATCAGGATCGCGCCGAGCTGTTCATCGCCGCTGCCGGGGTAAAGATCCGCCAGGGTGCGGAAGCGCTGCCGGTAGGCCTGGAGCTCGGTGTCGCTGCGCAGCGGCTCGCTGCCGGCCTTGCCGCGATCGCTGTGGGGGACCGTCATCACGGCCTCCAGCCCGTGGCCGGCGAAATGCTCCGGCGACAGCGGTTCCACCGGCGTACCCGGCTGCAGCGGAATCCAGCGGCCGTTCCCGTCGGGCAGGAAGCGGGCCACCTCCAGCCGGCCGCGCTCCAGCAGCCGGGAGTTGGCGGGATCGCGGGGATCCCGCACCGGATCGGCGCTCACGAAGCGGTAGAGGTGGCCGCCGTGGCGGTCACAGCCGGAGTACACCACCAGCGGCTCGCCGGCGCGGGCCCGCACGGCCACCGCCTCATGGCGGAAGCGGCCCAAGGCCGTGTGCTTCACCGCCACCCGTTCCGGCCGGCGGGGATCGACCTCCACCATCCAGCCGTACTTGTTGCCGACCAGGGCGAAGGGATTGCCCAGTCCCTCCAGCCGGTCGCCATCGAAGCGGAAGGGACGCTCCGCCGGCGAAGGCGAGCTGCCGTCGGCGTAGACCGCCTCCACCACCTGGCTCTGGAAGTTCTCCTCGGCGGAGAGCACCGTGCCCCAGGGGGTCTGGCCGCCGGCGCAGTTGGCGAAGGTGCCGATCACCCGGTCGCCGAGGCCGTCGTCGTAGCCGAGGCGGCGGCGGCGGCGGAACACCGCGGCGGCGGGGCCGGTGCTGCGCAGCTGATCCTCCGGCTTCCGCCAGCCGCTGAGGCCCGTGATGCGGCGGTCGAAGCGGCCGGGGCGGTGCCGCCAGCCGCCGCCCGATGCCCGCGAGAGTTCGGCCACGCCGATGCCCAGGTCGTCGAGGGCGGCGGTGGCCACCGCCAACAGGGGCTGGCGCAGGGGATCGTCAGCCGCGAGGGTGAGGGCATCGACGCGGCCGCCCCGCTCCGCCAGCTGCTGCCGCAGGGCCTCAAACGGCAGCTCCCGGCCCATGACCGTGGCGTAGCCGGCGCACCAGGGGCGGGGGCTGATGTACTCGAAGTTCACCGTCAGCAGGGCCCGCTCCCCCTCCAGCGGCGTGAAGGCGAGGTAGTCGTTGTTGAAGCCGAAGCGGCCGCTCGCCAGCGGATCGCCCCACTGCAGCACGAGGTCGGCGCGGTAACCCTCCGGCACCCGCAGCCGGTCCTCCACCGCGACCCGGGCGTAGGCGCTTCTCTGCTCGGCGGCGCTGAGGCCGTCGCTGGGGAGGGGGATGGGCCCGCGCAGGGGCGGGAAGGGAAGCCCGGGGGGCCGGAGGCCGGAGCCGGCCGCGGGAGTGGTGCCTGGGGTGGCGGCGGATGGGGCGGCTGCCAGGGCCCGGCCCACCGCGGCGGCGGCACCGAGGCCCAGCAGCTGGATCAGAAGCGAGCGGCGGTTCATGGGCGTTCCCGGCAGGCCGGGCGATCAGCGGTGAGCAGGGCCAGGCGGCTGGCCTGGAGGGGGCTGAGGTTGTCGTCGCTCACCAGCACCAGGCTGGAGCGACCGTCCGGGAGCGGCGGCCCCTCGGCCAGTGCCTCCCAGTTGTCAGGCACCAGGCCGGCGGCGATCAGATCCCAGCTGGCCAGGGCCTTCGCCGGTTCCGCCGCCTCCGGCGTGGGCAGGGCATGGAGCTCCAGCCGGATCTCCCAGGTGGTGGGAGCGGTGAAGCGCCGCATCAGGGCCAGCAGACGATCGGGCCCCGCCGGCAGCAGATCGGTGAGACCCCAGCCACCACCGTCCGGCAGGGCCAGGCTGCCCTGGGGTTCCGGCCGGGGAGCGTCACGGAGGGGATCCTGGCCCGGCGTCCAGTGCCAGCGCAGCAGCCTCACCCGGTCGGGGGGATCCTGCAGCAGGGGGTTCTCGGCAGCCATGAGCAGGGACGGGGCACCCTCCGGCAGCGGCAGGGCGATCAGGGATTCGGGGCCGCCGTTGCTGGCCAGACCCCGCCCCGGAGCCGGCTGCCAGTCCGGTGGCAGCGGCACCGCCTGGAGCAGGGAGCCCCGCTCGGGATCGAAGCGCAGCAGCTGAGCCGGCCGCTGCCGGCTGCGGCGTCCCTCGCTGGCCACCCAGGCCTGCCGCTGCCCCATCACCAGCCCCTCGCCATCCATCTCGTCGAGGTTGCCGCCGGGCCCTGGCCCCAGTTCCACCAGCCGCTCCAGGCGCAGCGCCCCAGGGCCGCTCAGACCCCGCCAGAGGCTGAGGGTGCCGCGGGGAAGATCGCTCAGCAGCCAGAGGCGGTCGTCGGCGGGGGTGTAGCGGAGAGCGGAGAAGCCGCCGATGCGCCGCTGGTCGGCCGTGAACTGGGGGAGTTCAACCTGAAGCACCACCTGCCAGCCGCCGGCGCCGCAGGCGTTGGTGGACAGCGGCAGCGACGCGGCCCCCGCAGCCGATGGGAAGCCCAAGCCCAGCAGGAGTGTGGCAGCCAGGGCAACCTCCGGGATCGGACTGCAGCGGTTCCCCATGGCTTGGGATTGTTCCGCCGGGTGGCGAGGACTACCGCATCGTGCAACACCTGGCGATGTCGGCCAGACGACGCTGACGCCAGCGTCTCTTAACCATTGCCGGCCAGGCCATGGCCAGCTTGCGGGAGTGCGTTCCGTGGTGGGCGCACCTCTCACGCCCCCATCCATCTGGGAACTCAAGCCATGCAAGCCACGACCCTCTCCATGAGCGCCTCGGAAGCCTTCGCCGCCATCCCCCTGGCCGCTGTCTGCTGCGATCAGACCTTCGGCAAGGAGGAGGCCCGGGTGATCCGTGAGCAGTTGCTGGAGCGCTCCAGCTACCGGGCCATGGAGCCCTATGCCTTCGGCCTTCTGATCTCTGGCCTGCTGAAGCGCTACCGGGAGGAGTCGTGGCAGGGCCTGATCGCCGCCGCCGCGCCCCAGCTGAATCTGGAACAGCAGGAGACGGCCTTCGCCCTGGCCGCTCAGCTGATCCACTGCGACCGTCAGGTGGCCGCCGCCGAGCGGGAGTTTCTGATCGCCCTGGCCGACCAGCTGGCCCTTGCCCCGGAGCGGGCCCAGCAGATCCTCGACGTGTGCGAACTGCTGAACCGGGATTTCTAGGGGGTCGCTGCGGCGCACGGGTCAGGCCAGCACGTCCAGTTGCAGCAGCTGGGCGGCCTGATTGAGGCGGCGGTCAAAGCTGGCGAAGGTGATCGGCAGATCAGTGCTCAGGTTCAGCTCATGGGCCGCTTCAAGCTGCACGCTGTCGTAGCCGCGCAGGGCAAAGGCATCGGCAGCTGGCGGGCCTGCTCCAGATCCGTGCTGCTCGCCGAGTCTTCCCTCTGCCGCCGGGCCATAGCCGCCATGGCCTCAGCCCAGGGGATCCGACACACCCCGATGGCTTCGGCTTCGGAACTGGCCTGGTGCATCCGATCCGAACCCGGTTCACGCACCAGCAGCTTGATCAGAGCACTGGTGTCGCAATAGCGGATCACCGGCTCAACCCTGATCCTCGATCACGATGTCGCTGATGGGCTCCCCTTGGCCTCTCAGGCTGAGGGGCGGGGGAAAGTCGGGCTTCTGGCCACTCCAGCTCACGACCCCGGCATCGATGGCGGCCTTCCTCTGCCTGGAGGATGCGCCCGATGAGCCCCTCGGTCGTTGGCTCACGCCCCTCGTTCTGGAGCCCGACGGCATGCTCGTGCCGATCACGTATGGGTTTCCCCGAACCTACGCGATCGGCAACATTCTCAGCAACAGCCTGCTTGAGCTGCAGCGCGTTTGGAGCCCTGACTCCCTGCTCACCTTAGCCCGGTTGACGCATCAACAAGGCCTGCAGAAGATGCAGTCCTGCGATCTTTCGGTCATCAATTGGTATCAGGACATTGTCTCCTGGGCACGCGAACTCTCCACCCAAGAGCATCAGGGTGAACCCTGGCCGAATCAGCAGCCCTCGTCAACCCTGACCGGGATGCTGATGGGGTCTCCAGCCGTTCCTGAGAACACGCGGGGCGCGCCGTTACCTCCCTAAGGCCTCGGCCAGCGCCCCTCCACCAGAAACCGCTCCCGGGCGAACGACCCCGTCAGGCCCCCGCCGAAGGACACCGCCGTAACCCCCTCGGCGCTGATTTCCAGGGTCCAGTCTTGGAGGTCGAAGGGCGTGCTGCTGAAGGCATGGGGCGTGAGCACACCCACCACCGGAGGGGTCTGGGGTAAACGGGCCGATGGCACCGCAAACGCCTGAACGCCGCGCTCCCGCATCGCATCGCCACAACGCTGACTGGCGGCGTAGCTGCAGGGATCGGTGATGGCGGCCAGGGCCCGGTTGCTGAGGTGCTGCTGCAGCGCCAGGCCGCGGTCGGTCGCGATCTCCACGGCGAAGGCGCTTTGCTGGCGCTGAAGGCGGGCGCCCCTGGGCAGCGGCGAGTCTTCCAGCATGCGCAGGGCATGGAAGGCCCGCTCGGCGAGGGCCGTTTCCAGGGCCCGCGCTCCATAGGAGAGGTGGCGCTGATGCGCCCGGCCGAAGCGGGAGCCGCTGGCCAGGGGCGGGTAGCGAAAGGGCGTGAGCAGGAGGGGGTGCGACGGCATCGGCCGGCCATCGGACGCCTCGGGCCAATCGCAGGGAATCGGCGGCTTGACCGTGTCGATCAACTGCTCAAGGCGGGCCTGCTCCAGGAGGCCATCCACCAGATCGGCCGTGCCGCTCTCCCCCTGGCGGTCGGTGATGCGAAGCACCGCGCCCGAGAGAGGAACGAACGGAGCGGCCGAGCAATCAGCCGCGGAGGGCATCGAGGTAGCCGGCCACGCGGGTGAGACCCTCGATGCGCGCCAGCAACTGCCGTGGCGGCTGGTCGTCGAGGTGGCGGTTGGGCTGCTCCATCCAGTGCCGCATCAGGGCCGGATCACCGCCGACGAGGGCGTGAAGGCTGCGGTAGACCCTCAGCAGCAGGAGGGCGAGCTCCCCCTCCTTGGTGCTGGGA
>JBJTUJ010000071.1:0-31116 GCA_046080685.1 Cyanobium sp.
CGGGGCAGGGCGATGGCGATCTCTTCTTCCAGCCGCTCGCAGAGGTCATGGCCGGCCTGCACGGTCCAGCGGCCCGGCACCAGCACGTGCAGGGCGACGAAGCGGCGCGATCCCGCCACCCGGGTGCGCAGGGCATGGAAGCGGATCTCCTCCGATTCATGGGAGGCCAGCAGCGCCTCCAGCTTCTCCTGCTGATCCGTGGGCAGGGCTCGGTCGAGCAGGCCGGTGGCCGTCTCCCGCAGCAGATTCCAGCCGGTGAGGGTGATGTTGAGCGCCACGGCGATGGCGAGCAGCGGGTCGAGGACCGTCAGCCCTGTGAGCTTCACCAGGCCGATGCCCAGCAGCACGCCGGCGGAGGTCCAGACATCGGTGAACAGGTGGTGGGCGTCGGCCCACAGCGTGATGGAGTGGAAGTGGCGGGAGGCCCGCAGCAGCACCCAGGCCACCGCACCGTTGAGCAGGGTGGCCACCAGGGAGAGGGCCAAGCCCAGCCCCAGCTGCTCCAGCGGCTCCGGCTGCAGCAGGCGCCCCACGGCGGAATGAATGATCGCCAGGGCCGCCAGCACGATCAGCACGCTCTCCAGGCCGCTGGAGAAGTACTCGGCCTTGAAGTGGCCGTAGTGATGGGTGCGATCGGCCGGCTTGGCCGCCAGGCTCAGGGCCCAGAAGGCCCCCAGGGCCGCCACCAGGTTCACCCCCGATTCCATGGCATCCGAGAGCAGCCCCACCGAACCGGTGGTCCGCCAGGCCGCCGTCTTCAGCACGATGGTGGCCACCGCCGCCGCCACCGACAGAAGGATGAAGGAGGGGGGGGGGAGGCGAAGGCCATCGATGTCCAGGAGGGAGCGGAGGATTGGCGTCGTTCCGTCCTTGCCGCCGGGGCCGCTGGCCCGCAACCGCACCGTGCTCTGACGCAGTCATCAGGCGTTCACTTTCCACACCTCCGACAGTGCCCGTCAGACGCGTCAGGCTCATGCGTTCACGACGGCTATGCAGACCATTGGCGGCCATGCCGCAGGCCCTACCCCTGGTCCTCCTCCCCCGCTGTGCTGGCAGATGTCGCCCCCCCTCATCTCTGGTGGCGGAACTGCCATTCATGCAGCAGGGAGATGGTTCTTCCGGGGTGGCGCCTGCCGACGCTGCCGCACGATCTGCTGCTCGCGGCCGGCTGGTGTGTAGCAACACCTGGGCCTGCTGCTTCGCGGAAGCGTTCGGCCTAAAGCAGGAGCAGGCGCTGGAAGGGGTTGGTGGGGCGGAGCACAGCTCCGTTCAGGTTCTGGAGTTGCTCGTTCAGCTCGGTGCCCCGGCGGCGGGAGGCCTAGGCCCATGGCAGCTCATCGAAGAGGGTGTACACCTGCTTGCGCGCCACCGGCACCAGAGGCAGCCGCTGCGCTGGTGAGCGAAAACGCGAGAGCTGGACCAGCAACACCAATCGCTCTGATCATCAGGTCAGCATGGATGGCCGCAAACGTTTCATCGATCAGATCTCCACGCGGCTCTCGGTGGCAGCCCTGAGGGCCTGCTCGGCCCACTTGTTGAGACTGAGACCCTGGTGGTGGGAGATCTTCAGAGCGGCCGCATGAAGGTTCGGGTCGATGCGCAACATCAGGTTGCCGCTGGCGGGTTTCTCCGGTTCGCCGCCCAGTTGTTCGCAGGCTGCGAGGTAGTCGTCCACCACTTCATGGAAATGTCGCTCGAATTCCTTCACCCCTTCGGCGTGGAAGGTGATGATGTCGTTAATGCCCTCCACCCGGCCCACGATGATGTGATCCTCCGGATCGAAAGTCATCGTGGCGGTGTAGCCGCAGTAGGTCATTGCGTTGGTCATGGGGTGAGTCCAATGGCTAGCAGAAAGTCGCGGGCGGCCTTGACGCGATAACGAAGGGCCTCCTTGGCTGGATGGGGCCGATGGAACGTGGCCCTCCTCCCCTCGTGCTCGAAAGTCACAGAAGATCCCGCCCCTTCGATCACTCGGCATCCGAGCGCCCGGAACAGCGATTCGATCCGGCCCCACTCCAGGCTGCCGTTCAGCGGCTCAGCCCAGACCTCCTCCAGGGTGCGCCGCTGCTTGCTGTTCATGGCTGAATGCTAGCGGCAGGCCCCGATCTGCAAGCACGCCTGGCTTCGGTGGTAGGGGCTCCATGGGGCTTTGTTGGTGCTCTGTTCGGCCGTCTCATGCAGCGTTTGACCCCCTAACCCAGGTCCTCCTCGCCGCTGAGCTGGCGCACCTACTACGCATCGTTGCTGGCGGTGGCGCGGCGGCGGGCGCGCTGCTCACTGCGTTTCAATCGGCTGACCTGCCACTCCTGCAGGAGCGAGATCGTCTTGCCGGGGCGCCGGGCCAGGGCCGCATAACCGACCGCCAAGGCCAGGCAGGCCACGGCCTGGCCCAGAAGATTGGGCAGCAGCAGCCAAGGGCTCTGGGACGCCGTCTGCTGCCGCTCCCGCTCAATCTGCTGCTCCGCCTGCTGGAGCACGGCCCGCACCTGGGCCTTGAGCAGGGGCAGGGGCTGGGCGAGGTCGGCGGGGCCGAGCACCGGACCCTGCAGGTTTTGGAGTTTTTGGTTCAGCTCGGCGTTGCCGCTGGCGCTGGCCACAGCCTGCCGCAGATGGGAGAGCTTGCCTTCTGCGCCCTTGATGCGGGCGGCCTGGGCCGTGTTGATGCCGCGGCTCAGGCTCAGGCCAGCGGCGGTTTGCAGGGGAACCAGGAGCACAAAGCCCAGGGCGGACGCCACCGCCAGGCGGCTGCAGAGTCGTTGGCGGCGCTCCAGCAGGGGGTCCTCCGGGTCGAGGAAGGCGGCGAGCCGCAACAGAGCGAGGCCCAGCAGGGGAAACGTCGCAGCATTCACCAGGGCCGCCGTGAGTTTGAGTTGCCAGAGCGGCTCCAGCAACTGGATCGGCCACATGGCGCCCGCCATCACGGTGGCGAACAGCACGAACAGCACCAGGGCCACCACGCCCAGGCTCCTGGGGAGCAGCACGGAGCCCAGGGGGCGTGATGTCATCAACCGAAGCGGTAACGGGGAAGGGGGGGCGAAACAAAAAAGCCCTGACAGGGCAGGGCGAAGAAGCTGGACGACCTGGCTGTCAGCCAGCCGCTGTGGTGTTGGCTGTGGCGATGCGGCGGCGCAGGCGGCGGCTCAAGCGGAAGGCGGCTGCTACGCCGATCAGGGGCAAGGGGCCGGGTACGGCGGAAACGCTGGCTGGTGGGCCAACCACTGGTGGGCCCACCACCAGATTGATCGTGTCAAAAGGTGTTGGGGTGGCCCCAGTCTCGAATGGGGGGCCGACGATGGTCCAGGTGCCGATCGGACCCGTGGTGGTGAAGCCCAGGTTGGCGAGGGTGTTGCTGTTGAATGTGGCGCTGCTGTTGATTTCAGTGCCGCTGATGTAAGAAGAGATGCCAAATATGCCAAAAGGAGCTCCGGCTTGAAGGAGAGTATTTGCCCCACTGAAACTGGAGGCATTGACTAGAACTAATGAAGGTGCTGGAATCAAGGCGGGCCCAGTAATTGAATAGATTGGGAATTGATTAGAAGTAGATCCTGTAACTAGGTTGCCAAAAGTAGTAAAGATTCCGGCGCTATTTGGATTACTAATACAACAAGTGGTATCTGGCAGAACCAAAGAGCCACTGGCCTTTACGACGACATCTAAGCCATCTTGAAAGATGTTGTAGGTAAGAACTGCATCGGCCCGCCCGGGATTGAGCAACAGTGCTACCGGTGCGGCCAGCAGGGGCTTTAGGCGCCTGAGAAGCTGGATTTTATTGAGGGGGGCGGTGATCCACAGCTACAGCTGAAAATATCAGTATTGAGTGCACAACCCCCGCGGGGATTGTATCGGCCGATACGTCATCCAATGATTATTCGCAGGCAGGTTGCTGGCCTTCGCCGTACGAAGCCCCAGATTTTGTTAGGGCCTGGTTGCTGCCGAAGGCCACGGGCCTCAGCACCGTGTTGAGTGAGCTGCGCTCCGAGGCGTCCAGGCTGGTACCTACGGCCCTTCCCCCTGCAGAGCTGGCGACCATGACGTGCAGACACTGGCCCCGTTTGGATCCCGAGCCCGCGCCATGAACCCAACCTGGCGGCCAAGCTTGGCGATGATGTCGTGAAGTGAATTGGGGCTTTCGTGCCCAGCAGTGCACGGAAAGCCTGCGCAACGCGTTGATGGTGTCCGTGATGAGGAGGCCCCACTCAGCCACGACCTGAGGCCACGCTGCTGCCCTGGAGCAGAGCCTGGAGAAGCGTGGAGTTGTAACGCTTCACGGTGGCCAATCCCGATCGGCAAGAGCAGGGCAAGGCCCGGGGGGGATTCAGTCCGAAACATGCCCTTGCCACCATCTCAATGACGAAATCTGACCATTACTGTTGACTGCTGAGAAGGAGCGCTTCAGCGATGGGGTGCTGCCTGTAGAAACCATCACCGTTGTGTGTATGCCTGCCTGCCCGCCGCTCCCGGGAGTGCCCCAATGCCGTGGAGCTCCATCAGCGGAGCAGGCCGTCAGGCATCGCCGCGACCAGCCACCAGCAGCAGCCCCCCCATGATCGAGAGGTTCTTGAGCAGCGCGATCCGCTCCTGGGGGTCGGCCACAGCGTTGTGGAACAGCAGGGTGGTGGGCACCAGGAACAGCAGCAGCAGGATCGCCCCGAGCCGCGCCCGATAGCCGCTGATCACCAGCACCGATCCCACAGCCATCAGCGCCACGGCCGCCGCCAGCAGCACCGGCGCCAGCGGGATGCCCCGGCCGGCGATCATCCCAGCCACGCCGGCGAAGCCCGTCAGCTTGCCGATCACCGCGTGCAGGAACACCAGGCACAGCAGCACCCGGGCGATGCCATCGAGGAGGGAGGGTCGGGCGCCGGTGGAGGACGTCATCGCTTGCCGTGCGGATGGGGGAATTCTGCTGGGGCTCCCCTGGGCCTGACGCGCCAACGGGCCCCGGCCTGACGGCTGGCAATCTGGACCGGACCTACGTGCTTCCCGCCCTCCATGGCCGCCGGCCCCGCCACCGCCGTGCTCGCGCTGCGGGGGGTTCGTGTGGCAGGCCGCGGGCGGCCCCGGCTGGAGGACGTCGACCTGAGCCTGGCCCCCGGTGAGCGGGTGGCGCTGCTGGGGGCCAGCGGCGCCGGCAAGAGCACCCTGCTGGCGGTGGCCAACGGCCTGCTGGCGCCGGCGGCGGGCACGGTGCTGTGGGAAGGAGTTCCCCCGGCCCGGGGAAGGCGGGCCCGCCGCCGCCAGCAGGCCCGCATCGGCACCCTCTGGCAGGACCTGCGCCTGATCGAGGAACTCTCGGTGCAGCAGAACCTGAACGCGGCGCGGCTGGCGCACTGGGGCTGGCCGCGCACCCTGCTCAACCTGCTGGTTCCCCTGGAGAGCGAGGCCTGCGCGCAGGTGCTGCGCCGCCTGGATCTGGATCCCGCCCTGCTGGCGGAACCGGTGGCGGCCCTCTCCGGCGGCCAGCGCCAGCGGGTGGCCATCGCCCGGATGCTGCGGCAGGAGCCGGTGCTGCTGCTGGCCGATGAACCGCTGGCCAGCCTCGATCCCCGCCTGGCGGCCGACTTGCTCCAGCTTCTGCTGCATCTGGCCGAGCCCCCGAAGGCCCTGCTGCTGAGCCTGCACCGGCCCGATCTGCTCGCCGGCTTCGACCGGGTCATCGGCCTGCGCCAGGGGCGAGTGCTGTTCGATCGGGCGGTGGCGGAGGTGGACGCGGAGCTTCTGGCCGAGCTCTACCGCGGTTCCGGGCCATGAAGCCCGCCCCGCCGCTGCTGATGCTGCTGCCGGCCCTGGTGCTGGTGCCGCTGCTGCTGCTGCTCCCCTCCCAGTGGCATGGGGGAGGGGGCGAGCTGATCGGCCGCTTCCTGCTGGCGGCGGTGCAGCCGTCGCTGGATCCGGTGGTGCTGCTCTCGCTGCTGAACGGCGTTGGCGTGACCCTGGGGATGGCCCTGCTGGGCTGGTCCGCCAGCCTGGTGATCGGTGTGGTGCTCGGGGCCGCCAGCTCCCGCACCGTGTGGCGCAGCCTCTGCGGTCACGCCTGGCCTGCGGAACTGCTGCGGCGCCTGCTGGCGATTCCCCGCTCGATCCACGAGCTGATTTGGGGATTGATCCTGCTGCAGCTGCTGGGTCTGCAGCCGGTGGTGGCGGTGCTGGCCATCGCCCTGCCCTTCGGTGCCCTGGTGGCCCGGGTGATCGCCGATCTGCTCGATGCCCTGCCCACCCACTCCCTCGAAGCCCTGCGCGGCGGCGGCGCGCCGGCGCCGGCGGCCCTGCTCACGGCCCTCGGTCCGCCCCTGCTGCCGGGGCTGCTCAGCTATGGCGGCTATCGGCTGGAGTGCGCCCTGCGCAGCGCCACCCTGCTGGGGGTGTTCGGTCTGGGGGGCCTGGGCACCGAGCTGCGGCTCACGATGCAGTCGCTGGAGTTCCGCGAGCTGTGGAGCGGGCTGTGGCTGCTGCTGGCGGTGATGCTGCTCCTGGAGACAGGGGTGGGACGGCTGCGGAGGCGCTGGCTGATGCCTCCCCGCCTGGGGCTGTCACGCGCTGGCGTGGGGCGGCGGGGCCGGGAGATGGTGCTGGCGCTGCTCGCCTTGATTCCCCTGGGCCTGGTGGTGGCCCGGGCCCTGGGAGTGGAGGTCTCGGCCCTGCTGCAGCGCCCGCCGCTTCCGTCCCTGCCCGCGCCGGACTGGGCCGCCGTGGCGGCCCTGCCCTGGCCGGCCCTGGTGGGCAGCACGGTGCTGCTCACGCTGGTGGCGGCCTGCCTGGCGGTGGGACTGGCGCCGCTGCAATGGCTGCTGCTGGCACCCTGGCCCGCCTTGAAGCTATTGATGCGGCTGGGCTGGGCGCTGCAGCGGCTCTGGCCGCCGCCGCTCACGGCCCTGCTGCTGCTGTTCCTGCTGCAGCCAGGGCTGCTCCCCGCCGCCCTGGCCCTGGGTCTGCACAATCTGGGGATCCTGGGGCGCCTGCTGCTCGAGAGCGCGGTGGACAGCGGACCGGCCCGGGAGCAGGCCCTGCTCGGCGCCGGCAGCGGCCCGCGCCAGGCCCTGCTCTACGGACGGCTGGCGCCTGTGGCCAACGCCTACCTGGCCTACGGGGCCTACCGGGCCGACGTGATGCTGCGGGAGACGGTGGTGGTGGGCCTGGTGGGAGCCACCGGGCTGGGCAGCCAGCTGATGGAGAGCCTGAGCAGTTTCGCCTGGGAGCAGATCCTGGCCCTGGTGGTGGCGTATGCCCTGCTCACGCTGCTGGGGGAGGAGCTGAGCGACCGGGCCCGCCGCCACCTGCTGGAAGGGAGAGGGGAACGGAACCCGGGCGCTTCGCAACTGGGCATCAGCACTTGAGAATCGCTTGCAAAAGGGCGGGATATTGCCTACATTGCGAGTCATTCGCAACAAGGTCCGTCCGTCCGAGCCGATGAGCTTCCGTTTCCTCCCCGATGACGCCGTGGCGGCCATCCGCATGCCGGCCGGCCAGACGGTGCTGATCGATCCCTCCCTCCGCCCCGGCGCCAGCTGCCTGGAGGTGCTCGAGGGCATGGCCCGTGTCTACTGCCCCTGCGAAGACACCGAAGGCATGACGATCGCCTTCCTCCAGCCCGGCGACCAACTGCGCACCGACCGCCTCTGCAGCGAGGGTGTCTGCGTCGAGGCCCTCACCCCCCTGTGCTTCCGCAGCGACGCCGTGCCCGCGGAGGGCGCCGGCTTCGATGCCGTCAACGAGTGGACGCTCCAGCTGCTGCGCATCCGCCATCTCGGCAACGCCGAGCAGCGGCTGCACGCCTTGTTCGGCCTGCTGGTGCGGCGCCTGGGCCGCCGCTGCGGCGACTGGTGCGACCTTCCCTTCCGCCTCACCCACGAGCGGATCGGCGAGCTGATCGGCACCACCCGGGTCACCACCACCCGCCTGATCTCGCGCATCCGAGCCGCCGAACTGCTGGAAGTTCCCAGTGGCGAACCCGGCCTGCGGGTGGCACCGGAGCTGGTGGAATCGGCCCCGCTGGTGGCATGAACCCCACCTTGCCCCCCACGTTGAACTCCCCCGTGCCCTCCACCCGGCGCCCCTCCGACAGCCTGGTGGGCAGTCTCTGCTGGGAGGTCGATGGCCTCAGGCGCCGTGCCAGCCAGGTGCTCGAGAGCATCGGCCGCTGCCACGACGGCCCCCTGCTGGAGCGGCTGCGGCGGGAACTGGCAAGCCTCCAGGGGCGCCACCGGGAACTGCAGCGAACCGCCAGAAGCCTTGCCGTCAGCACCCCACGCGACTCTCTGTCGGTGACCCTGCTGCTGGAACTCACTCAACGCCCCCTGGCCCACTGAGAGGGCCCGGGGCCCCTGGCCCGGCCCTCAGATCAGGGTGGCGGGCTCGGGTTTGCCTGCCGCCAGTTCGCCATCAAGGATCAGCAGGGCCGCGGGCTGGTTCTGGGACAGCCGCACCCGGCCCAGCAGATGGGCCGCCTCGTTCTCCGAGGCCAGCTGGCCTGCCACCATCGGATCGAGGAACACGGTCGTGCGCACGTCGCCGGCCCGGTCCGCCATGGCGTCGAGCTGCTGCAGGGAGGTGGTGACATCCGCCTCCATCAGGAACACCCCCGAGAGGATCTCCTCCAGCGAGGCCCACTGCTGGCGCGGAGCCGGCACGTCCTCGAGCACCACCGTCTGCCCCCGGGAGATCAGGTAGTCGGCGAAGACGGCCGCATGCTGCTGCTCGCCAGCCGCCTCGGCTCCGAAGTGGCGGGCGAAACCCCGCAGCTCCCGCTCGGAGCACCAGATCGCCAGGGCGAAATAGGCGGCACTGGCGCGGCGTTCCATCGTGAGGTGCTGCTGCAGGGCCTCCAGCAGGGCGGGATCCATCGGCTGAGCGATGGCCCGGCCGGAGGGTCCGACGGCCACGGCCTTGGGAGTGGAGGAGGAGACGCTCATCACGGAGGTGTTATGGGGGGCGGCGGGCCGGTGGACCCATTGTCGTGTGCGATGCGGTGAACCGCCCGGATCCGACGCGGATGCTGGGATTAGGAAGGGAATCTGTTCTGCCGGCGCCATGGCCAGCCCCTCCCCCGACCTGATCCGCGAGTTCACCGAGCGCTGCCAGCAGTCGATCAAGGAGTTCGAGGAAATCCAGGTGCGCTGCGGCCTGATCGGCCCCTCGGGCAGCGGCAAGTCGTCGCTGATCAACGCCATCGCCGGCGAGAAGATCGCGGCGGTGGGGGTGGTGGAGACCACCAACGATCCGCAGGAGTACGTGCACAAGGGCATCACCTTTGTGGATCTGCCCGGCTGCGGCACCCAGAAATGGCCCCGCGACACCTACATCGACCGCCTGAAGCTCGAAGAGTTCGACTGCTTCCTGCTCGTCACCGCCCAGCGCTTCTACGACAGTGACGCCTACCTCTACCGGGAGCTCACCGCCCGCGGCAAACCCTGCTTCGTGGTGCGGAACATGATCGACCGGGCGATCGAGGACGGGCTGCACGACAACGACCACGACGCGCAGGAGACCCGCCGCCTGATCACCGCCGACATCCGCCACCAGCTCGAGCCCGATCCACCGGCCCGGGTGTACCTCACCTCGGCCCGCCAGCCCGCCCAGCACGACCTGCGCGAACTGCTGGAGGCGATCGCCGAGGCCCTCGGCGGTCTGAAGCGCTCCCGCTTCGTGGCCGACATGGCGGCCTACGGCGAGCAGGCCCTGAGCCGCAAACGCCAGGTGGCGGGCGAGCGCATCGTGCCCTACGCGGGCCTGGCAGCGGCCAACGGCCTCAACCCCATCCCCGGCCTCGACATCGGCGCCGACATCTCGCTGCTGTTGAAGCTGGGCAACGAAATCGCCTGCATCTACGGCCTCACCGACAACCAGCTGGCCTACGTGCGGCGGCTGCTGGGGCCGGACGCCCTGCCGGGGCTGATGGCCAAGACGGCCCAGTTCGCCACCAAGTACCTGGCGCGCGAAGGGGTGATGGCGCTGCTGCGCCGGATGGCCCGCAGCGTGGCCACCAAGGAGGTCACGCGCTTCATCCCGTTCGTGGGCCCGCTGGTGGCGGCCGGGATCGGCTGGCAGGCCACCTTCATGCTCGGCGAGCAGCTGGTGAAGGAGGCGGAGAGCCTGGCCGAGGAGGTGCTGCAGGGCATCGTGCGCGGCACGGCCCCGGCCTAGGTCTTCTCAGCCCTCAGCCGATCGAGCTCCGCCTGCATCGTGCCGGTGACCAACCGATAGCACTCCTGCACATGATCCCTGTCGCGGCTGGCCGCCAGCCCGGCGGGCCAGGTTGATCGGCGCGCACACCCGGGTGTGGATGGGCACGGGCAGCGGCAGGTTCGGCACCGGGCCCACGGCCAGCCCCCAGGGCAGCCCCAGGTAGAGCGGCAGCACCTCCGGGTCGATCCCCAGGGGCCAGGGAACGCCCAGCCGGTGCACCGCCCGTGCCAGGGGGTAGAGATCCCCGATCACCAGCAGGGTGTCGTGGGCGCCCCAGGAGATCAGGGGCACGATCGGCACGCCCTGGCGGATCGCCAGCCGCAGGAAACCGGTGCGGCCGGCGAACTGGATGCGGCCCCGCTGCCGGTGGGGCCGAAACGCATCCTGGCCGCCACCCGGATACACCAGCAGGCCGTCACCCCGCTCAAGCACCGCCAGGGCCTTGCAGCCATGGAAGGGAATCCCGCCAATCGCGGCCACCTGCCCGGCGACCCAGGGATAGCCGGCCCAGAGCTTGGCGTTGGCCAGCCCGTAGACCCGGCGATCGAAGCCGAAGCGCCGATGCCAGTCGTAGACCGTCATCGCCAGGTCGGGGTAGGCGAGCCCGCCGTTGTGGGAGCCCACCACCAGCATCGGCCCGGCGGGCGGCACGTGCTCCCAGCCACTGGTCTGCACGCGGAAGTAGTGGCGGTGGAACCAGCCCAGCAGAGGCATCAGCCGGCGGATCCGTTCCGGATCGCGGCGGTTCCAGGGGAACGCACCGGCGGGAGGCGATGGCATCAGTGCGGGCGGGGACGCTGGGTAGGGTGGCGCATTGCCGAGAGACCCTTCTGCCTGCCCCCCATCCGCATCGCCTGCGCCGGCGGCTCCACGCGGTCGGCCCGGTGCTGATCGGTGCCTGCCATCTGGGCAGCCTCTCTCTTCTGTTCACCGGTCTGAGCCTCGGAGCCGCCCTCTGGGGCCTTGCCCTCTACCTGGTGCGGATGCTGGCCACCACCGCGATCTACCACCGGCTGCTGACCCACCGCAGCTACCGCACCCCCGCCCCCGTGCTCTGGGTCGGCTGCCTGGTGGGGGCCTCCGCGGGCCAGATGGGGCCGAGCTGGTGGAAAGCGCACCAACTGGAGCACCATCGCCACGGCGACACCGTGGCCGATCCCCACACCCCGCTGAAGCCGGTGCGGGGCTGGCGGGGCTTCTGGCGCTCCCAGGCCGGCTGGCTGCTGGGGCCGTCCTTTCGTCCCGCCAACCTCCCGGCCGACGTGGAGGCCGATCCGGTGCTGCGCGCCATCGACAGGCTCCACTTCCTGCCGCTGCTGGCCCTGGCGGCCCTCTCCTGGCAGTTGGGTGGGCTGACCTGGCTGGGGGCCTTCTGCCTGAGCACCACCCTGCTGTTCCACGGGGTGGCCACGGTGAATTCAGTGGCCCACCTGGCGGGGGAGCAGCCCTTCGCCACCGGCGACGCCAGCCGCAACAATGCCTGGGTGGCCCTGATCACCCTGGGGGAGGGCTGGCACAACCTGCACCACGCCTTCCCCCGGTCGGTGCGGCAGGGCTTCACCCTTGAGCAGGGGCAGGTGCGGCGGCTGCCGGAACCCACCTACCGCTTCGTGCGCCTGCTGGGGATGCTGGGGATGGCCCGGGAGCTGCGCATCCCATCGGAGCGGGCGCTGCATGCCCGGGGAGCCGCCTGAGGGAACCGTGCTGAGGCCGGCTTCGGGCTCGGCTCATCAACTCAATGTAATACGCCCAACGTTTTGCAAGAATCGCCGGGGCCTCCTCGGATGATCCCTACGCTTTCGTGCCAGGTGGTGCCTTCTTCAGAGCAACCTCCAGCGCCACTTCAGCGTCACGATTCCGCGCCTCAGCGAATCACCGGGAACGTGCGACGAACACCGACCCGAACACCATCCCGTACCCCCAGCGCCGAAGCACGAAGAACGCTGCCCCTCCCTTCGCCCCCCTGCCCCCATGACCCTGGTTCGCGCCCCCCAGCTGGGCATCGAGCGCTTCGCCACCGATCGTGACGAGGAAGTGCGTACCAACGCCTCCGCCGAGGACAAGGACACCACCCTGCGCGCGGTCTACCGCCAGGTGCTCGGCCAGCAGCACCTGATGGCCAGCGAGCGTCTGCTGGGCGCCGAATCCCTCTTCCGCGATGGCTACCTGAGCGTGCGCGAACTGGTGCGCACCATCGCCCGCAGCGGCCTCTACCGCGCCAAGTTCTTCGAGAACTGCAACGCCTACCGCTTCATCGAACTCAATCACAAGCATCTGCTGGGTCGCGCTCCTCACAACCGCGAGGAGATGCTCCATCACTTCACGATCCTGCAGGAGCAGGGTGTCGACGCCGAGATTGATTCCTATATCGACAGTGCCGAGTATCAGCGCCGCTTCGGCGAGAACACCGTTCCCTATCTCCACGGCTGGGATTATGCGGTGGGCCATGAGGGCCGCCAGTTCTCCTGGCTGATGCAGCTCGCCCGCGGCGCCGCCGCCTCCACCAAGGGCGACCGCACCGGTAAGCAGGCCGCCTTCAATCGCTCCCTGCACCAGAACCGCACCGTCTCCGTGAGCGGTTCGGCTCCGGCGGTGCGCATCACCTACGCCGCCCCCCCCACCGACTACCGCTTCATCAGCACCGACGGCCCCTTCCGGGCGGTGGTGGCCGAAGCCACCGGCCTCCATGGCGACCACGTGGACAGCGGCATGCGCACCTCCCCGGCGGCCCGCCACCGGCGCGAGGCCCTGCGGGTACCGGCGGGCAACCGTGATACCGGCGAGCGGATCGCCACCCTCACGGTCACCGGGGTGGCCTCCAACGCCTGGGTGCGCAGCGGTGAGGTGGTGCTGCGGGTGCCCGTGAGCCGCATGAACGAGGCCCTGCAGCGGGTGAACCGCCAGGGCGGCCGCGTCACCGACGTGTCGGTGGGCTGAGGCCCCTGCAGCCAGTGAGCACGGCATGGCGCTGATTAACACGGCCGTGGGCCTGCTGGCGATCAGCTCCCCCATCGGCGTTCTGCCGGTGGTGGTCAAGGCGGCGGAGGGGGATCCCGTCCGGGTCCGCCGGATCAGCCGCCTGGCCGTGCTCACCTTCCTGGTTACTCTCACCGCCGCCTGTTGGTGGGGGCAGGCCCTGCTCGACCTGTTCGCGATCACCCTGGATTCCTTCCGGGTGGCGGGCGGGTTGATTCTTCTGCCGATCGGCCTGCGGCTGATCGAAGGGCAGGACGTGGCCAGTGAGGGCAACGACGAACTCGCCACCGAGACCCTGGGGGTGGTGCCGATCGGCCTGCCCCTGCTGGCCGGCCCGGGGGCGATCTCGCTGGTGGTGGCCGAGGCCCCCATCGACTGGCCGGGACGCCTGGCCCTCACGGCCATGATCGCCCTGCTTGCCCTCGGCATCTACCTGGTGCTGATGGTGTCGATGCCGCTGCGGCGTGCGCTGGGCGAACTCCAGGAGAAGGTGATCAGCCGGTTGATGGGCCTGCTGCTCAGCGCCATCGCCGTGCAGATGCTGGTGGGGGGCCTCAAGGGCTGCTTCCCGATCCTGGCCGGCTCGCCGCTGGGGATGTGAGCGGGACAATGGGGGAATGCGACACAACGCGGATCTCGAGCAGCGGGCGGTGATCGCCACCGGCTCCCTGCCCTGGACGGCCTCGCCCACCGCCGGGGTGGAGCGGCGGCTGCTGGAGCGCGACGGCGGCGAGGTGGCGCGGGCCACTTCGATCGTGCGCTACGCCCCCGGCAGCCGCTTCCCGCAGCACCGCCACGACGCCGGCGAGGAGATCCTCGTGCTGGAAGGCGTGTTCTCCGACGACACGGGCGACCACCCGGCAGGCACCTACCTGCGCAACCCCGCCGGAACGGCCCATGCCCCCTCCAGTGAGGAGGGCTGCACCCTGCTCGTGAAACTGCGCCAGATGCATCCGGCCGATCAGCGCCAGCTTGCGGTGGACACATCGGCGGCGGCGTGGTGTCCAGGCTTGGTGCCGGGGCTGGCGGTGCTGCCGCTGCACAGCTTCGGCTCGGAGTCGGTGGCCCTGGTGCGCTGGGAACCCGGCACCACCTTCCCGCTCCACGGCCACCCCGGCGGCGAAGAGATCTTCGTGATCGAGGGCGTGTTTGAAGACGAACAGGGCACCTACCCGGCGGGCACCTGGCTGCGGAACCCCGCCGGCAGTGCCCATCAGCCCCGCAGCCCGCGGGGCTGCACGATCTGGGTCAAGACCGGCCACCTCCCCGGCACCCTCGACCCCGACGGGACCCCCTGCTGAGGCTGGGCCTCCTCCAGGCCGTCGTAGTGGAAGAACACCTCGCCGGCCAGGCCGAGCGGGCGATGGCGGCTCAGCATCGCCGCGACCGTGGCCGGGGCCAGGGTGCGGCCGTGGACGCGGAAGCTGATGCCGGGGGCGAGCCGGGCCCGCTGCTCGGCACTCCAGCCCCGCATGGTTCGCTCCAGCAGGGCGCCGTAGGCGCGGGGATTGCTGCGGTAAAGCTGGGGATGGAGCAGATCCACCAGGTCCTCGCGCATCCAGCGGCCGGAATCCTGCAGCAGTTCACGGAAGCCGTGCGGCAGCGGCGCCGGCGCCATCGACACCAGGGCGTCGGGCCGGACCATGTGCACCACCTGCCGGAGAGTCCGCAGGTGCTCGGTGAGGAGGTTGGCCCGGAAGGCCATCCAGGAGGAATCCCGCGGCGGTGGTGGATCGCCGCCACCGGCGTCGCGCCAGGCCCGGCGGGTCCAGGGGTCGTAGCCAGCGCTCCAGGGCAGGGCGGGCCAGCGGTCATCGCCCTGGATGCCCTGCACCGCATAGGTCTCGAGCACCTCCACCGCCAGATCGATCAGCAGCTGCTGCACCTCGGGGTGCAAGCCGTTCATCCACAGCAGCGAACCGTGTCGCACCAGGGCTCCCCTGGGATCGCGGGCGGCCCAGTCCGGTCGGGCCGTCAGCAGCGGGCCGCCATCAGCGTGCGGCGAGGCGGCGAAGCCGTACTCGAACCAGGGGATCACCGCCAGGCCGAGGGGCCTGGCCTGACGCACCAGCTCCGCCAGCGGATCGAAGTCCCCATAGAGGGGATCCTGGGCCGCGAATCCGTGGCGCTCCATCACCCGGCTGGGGAAGGCGGTGGCCCCGCTGTTCCAGACGGCGGGGAACAGGGTGGTGAAGCCGCGGCCGGCCAGCCGCTCGAGCGCCCGGGCGATGCCATCGGCCGAGCGCAGCACCGGCGAGTGGCGGCCCTCGGCGATCCAGATCCCCCGCAGGGGTAAGGCCAGCTGCCGCTCAGCCACCCTGGGCCAGGGCCAGGGTCCGGGTGAGGGCCGCGCGCCACTCCCCGGGAGCGAAGGCCTGGCGATCACCATGGCCGGGCAGCAGCCAGGCCACGTCGAGATCGAGCAGGCGCTCCACCGAGCGCACCTGCTCCTGCCAGTTCCACCAGCAGTAGCGGCGGGACGCCACCACCTCCCCCAGGGCCGGCTGCCACCAGAGGTGATCGCCGCTGAACAGCACCTGGGCCCGCTGCCCCAGCACCGCCACCATCGAACCGGCGGTGTGGCCGGGCGTGGGGATGAGGGTGAGATCAGGGTCGAGCGCCACCGGCTCCCTGCCCTCCAGCCGCTGTTCGGCCCCGGGGGCGGCGTCGGCATCGGCGGCATGGATCCAGCGGGGACAGGCGAAGTGCTCCGCCCAGCGGGCGTGGTCGGCGACATCGTCGCGATGGCTGAGCACGATCGCCGCCACACCTCCCAGTTCGGCGATGCGGCGGGCCAGCGGCAGGCTCCAGCGCGGGCTGTCGATCAGCACGTTGCCGCCCATCCCATTGCCTCCGGGCCGCACCACCAGCCAGCTGCTGGCTCCGAAGCTTCGGCGGGATGCCCAGCCGCAGTAGTACACATCTCCAGCCTCGTGGCGGGTGATCAGGGCCGGAAAGCCATCGGCCGGCATGCGTCGCACCAGTTCGGGCGGCGCGCCGATCGCGGCCACCGGACAAGCCTGCAGGCCCAGCAGGGCGACCCGGATCTCCTCCTCACCCTGAGGCTGCCGCTGGACCCGGGAGGTGGTGCCGGTGGGGGCGAAGTGCTCCGGATCCCACTGCCAGCAGGTGCCGCAGTCGATGCAGGAGGCATCCACGAAGAACGGCCCGGCCACGTTGGCGCTCAGACGCTGGTCGCTCCGTGCCATGGCAGAACCCGTACCCTGCGCCCCCGTCACCCTATCGGCAGGCCAGGGGCAGGATGGACGCGGGACGCGTGAATCGCTCCCCTCTTCCTTCCATGCTGCGCTTCCTCGCCAACGTCATCTGGTTTCTGTGCGGCGGGGTGCTGATGGGGATCAGCTGGTGGCTGGCGGGGGTGCTGGCGGCGATCACGATCGTGGGGCTGCCCTGGGCCGGTGCCTGCTTCCGCATCGGCACCTTCTCTTTCCGGCCCTTCGGTCTGGAAGCCGTGAGCCGCAGCGAGCTCACAGGCGAAGCCGGCCTTGGCAGTGGCCCCCTCGGCTTCCTGGGCAATCTGATCTGGTTCCTGGTGGCCGGCTGGTGGCTGGCGCTGGGGCACCTGACTTCGGCCGTGGCCTGCGCCGTCACGGTGATCGGGCTTCCCTTCGCCTGGCAGCACCTCAGGTTGGCCCTGATCGCCCTGGCGCCGATCGGCATGGCCGTGGTCCCCCTCAATCGATAGGGTGCGGGGGTGAGGCATGCGATGCGAACGGTTGCTCACCGATGCCGCCGGGTCTGGGGAGCGGCCTGGGCCCTGCTGATCGGCATCGTTCTGAGTGCCTGCTCGCCCGTGGCCCAGAACGAACTGGCGCCACAGCCGCCACCGGAGAGCGAGGCGCAGGAGGCGATGGTGGATCGCCAGATGCTCGCCCCCCAGTTCCCCACGGTGCGGGCGCCAGCGCCCAACCTCTCCAGTCCCCTGGGAGATCCTTCCGCGCCGCCGCTGGGCGTGGGCGCCGTACTGGGCGACTGATGGCGCCCTGCCTTCGCCGCTGAGCACCGCAAACGGCAGCCTGGGCTACAACCACCCACTTCACGGTCCGTTACAGTGTCGTCAAGTTTCGTAACCCACCACCTTCCATGGCTGACTCCACCCCCCGCTTCGGCTTCGTGGCCTTCGCCGAAACCTGGAATGGCCGCCTGGCCATGCTCGGTTTCGTGATCGGCCTGGCCACCGAGCTGCTCACCGGCCAGGGCATTCTCAGCCAGATCGGCCTCGGCTGAACCCGCCACACCACCGGCTACGTAATGCTCAAAGCCCCGCCGGTTTGTCCGACGGGGCTTTTTGCTGGGCATCAGTCGCGCAGATGGCGGGTCCAGGAGGCTGCCGAGAACGGGTGACCCGCCTCTGCGGCGATCGCCACCACGGCGGAGGCATCGGCGGCGGCATCCACCCGGGCCTTGAGATCGGGATCGGCATTCATCTTCAGCACGAAGGCATTGAGCTGGGAGCGGGACATGAATGCCAGGCAAGGGTCGTCTCCACCTCTAGCCGCCCCAGAGGCGGGGCGCAGCCCATGGCGGTATTCCCTCCCCCGCCCGTGCGGTGACGGTCGCCTGACCGTCTTAATGCTGCTGTAGGGTAAAAAAGATTCAACGATCACTCTTCAGCGGGTTTCTCTCCGAAACGGCGTCTCCCACAGGATTTCTCCACTAGGCCGGCAACTTTCTCCAGGGCTTTCAACGAATCGGTTCATAGTTCCAAGTTCAATCTCATGACGATTTACGTGGGCAACCTCTCCTTCGATGCGGAGG
Source organism: Cyanobium sp. (assembly GCA_046080685.1). Classification (GTDB taxonomy): domain Bacteria; phylum Cyanobacteriota; class Cyanobacteriia; order PCC-6307; family Cyanobiaceae; genus Cyanobium. The sequence continues at coordinate 17,938 of JBJTUJ010000071.1, forward strand.
TGCAGGACGTCCAGAGCCTTTTCGCCGAATACGGCGAAGTGCGCAAGTGCAGCCTCCCCCTCGATCGTGAAACCGGCCGCAAGCGTGGTTTCGCCTTCGTGGAAATGGCCAGCGATGCCGAAGAAACCAAAGCCATCAACGACCTTCAGGACGTTGAGTGGATGGGACGCGACATCCGCGTCAACAAGGCCGAGCCCCGCACCGGTGGTGGTGGTGGCGGGCGCCAGGAATCCGGCTCCTTTGGCGGCGGCAAGCGCTGGTGATCAGCGGCTGATTCACCGCCCATCGGCGGTGATCCACCGTCCCGGCCGCCCCCTGAAAGGGGCGGCTTTTTGCTGGCCAGGCTCCCCCCGCCTGCTGCCGCACACCCTCTGCCGCAACGGTGGCCCTGAATGCGTGGGATGACGGAAGGCAGCTCGCCCTCTGGCCTCCGTGGCTGATCACCGTGCTGTGGCTGCCCCCCGCAGGCGTGCTGATCAACCTGCTGGTCGCCACCTTGTTCAACTGCCCTGCCTTTGGCTGCAGCGCTACAAACGGCTGCGGCTGCGGCTGAAGCAGCTCCTGAACCGGATGTACAAGGGCCGGCGCGACTGCTGAGCGGTTGCCACGGAAGCCCAGCTCAGAAGCCCGCCTCAGGAGCCCAACACCGTCTCGTCGATCCTCACCTTCACGACGAGGCCCTCGTCCCCGGCATGGGGGTCGACCCCCAGCCGATGGTTGCCCCCTTCCACAAGGATCTCGGGCGCCGGTGGATCAGGCGGGAGGGACGGCACCCTCCAGCCGGCGCTGGGCCCGCCGCCAGCGCAGGAAGGGAATCGAGAGGATCACGGTGGTGAGCAGATAGGCGAGGATCCCGAGCTTCACGCCGGGCAGCCCCTGGCCGTAAAGGCTGGCGAACAGCAGGGCGAGGCCCGGGTTGCGCATCGAGGTCACCAGCGAGGTGGTGATCCGCTCCTGCGGGGCGGGGCCGGCCAGCAGCAGACCGATCGCCAGCGAGGCCAGCACCATCACCGCCATGAACGGCAGGGCCAGGGCATTGGCCGCCACGAACGGCACCAGCTGGCGGCCGGCGACGGCCAGCACCAGCACCGTGAGCAGCAGCAGCAGCAGATCGGCCAGGCGCTGCAGCGGCCCCACGATGCGATCGGCCAGGGCGGGCCGCCAGTGGCGCAGTGCCAGCCCCAGCAGCAGCGGCAGCACCTGGGCCTTGGCCACCTGCGGGGCCACCTGGGCCGGGACAATGTCCCAGTCGCTGACAGAGAAGGCGGCGCGGAACACATCCGCCATCAGCGGGATCGAGACGATCGCCACCAGCGCGGCGAGCAGCTGGAGGGTGGCGGCCAGCTCCTGATCCCCCCCCTGACGCCCGGCCTTGCGCAGCAGCAGCGGGGCACTGGGGCTGATGGCCATCAGGGCGATCGCAAAGCGGGCCGGTGCCGAGAGGGACTGACTCAGGGGCAGGTGCAGCAGCGCCAGGGCCACCAGGGGCACGAGCAGGCAGGAACCGATCACCACCCGCACGAACAGTGCCGGGCGACGGCGGAGCAGGGCCAGGCCCTCCCCCTTCAGGCCCACCCCGAGGGAGAACATGATCGTGAACAGGGTGAGCGGGATCAGAAGCCGGAGCATCGTGAGCAGGGGCGCGCTGCCACACGTTGGCAGGCGTGGCCATCCTTTTCAGCAGGGAGATGGCCTTTGGCAGACCTGCTTCCACCTCCGCCGAGCCCTCCTTGGAACCTTCCGTCATGGCGAGTCCCGTCCCGAACTCCCGGCCATCCCTGGCCTGGTTCCTGCCCGGGGCCCTGCCCGGGGCCCTGGCCGGAGCCCTGGTCGCGTCACCGCTGGCGGCGGCGCCGCTCACCACCCAGGTGAAGGGGCTCCCGGCCGGTCTCAACGTGCTGATGTCGGTGAGCCTGGCGCGCTGCCAGGGGAATGGCCGCCTCCAGTTCCTGCCGGCCGGCAGCATCCCGCTGGCGGAAAACACGATCAACACCGTGGAGCGGGTGACGGTTCCCTTCGCCCGGGTCCCCCGCTTCCAGCGGACCACCCGAACCCAGTACGAGGGAACGCTGAACGTGCAACTGCCGGCGAGCAACGGCTGCTCGTCCGTGCCGGTGGGCACCGGCCGCCGGAGCTATCAGGTTCTCGGCCAGACCCCCGATGGCCAGCCCGGGGAACGGACGGCCGTGATTCCCATGGTGCTCAGCGGGGGAGCGACCCAGGTCAGCGACACGATCAGCGCACCCCCGCAATCGTTGGCGATCAGCAACCCCTCGGCACGCTGGCGATCGGAGCCCCGAACCGGGTGGCCACTGGCTTCAGCAATTCCTTCGGCGCTGCCGCGATTGCACGACCCGTGATGGAGATCCAGCGTCGGCGCCAGTTCCCCAACGTCCTGGGCCCTGGGTACTTCGGCACTGTGGTGCGGTTCTCGCTCAGCGATGACCTCCGGGCCTGCGTCCTGGTGGTGGGATCCGGCAGTCAGTGCCGCCCCCTCCAGGAGGGCGGCACGCTGCAGGTGGGAAGCGTGAGCCTGAACCTTTCCCAGTCGGCCCTCTCCGCCGCCGTGAGTGGTGCGGGACGAACGATGAACTGGGTCTTCACCCTGGCCAACGGCTTCGCCACGCAGGGCACGTGGAGGGTGGTGACCCTCGCCGAGGATGCGGACACCATTGATCCGCTGGTCGAAGGCCAGCCCCGCAGCCTCGACCTGCTGCCCTGGACACCGCTGGCCGTTCCGGTCACGTTCCCCTCTCCCTGACGCTCAGACTGGGGGCACAGGTGGGGGAGCGGTCTTGGAGCCCTCCACGAAGCCGGCCACGGCGATGGCAGCGCCCCGCTCCACCGGCAGCACCTCGCGGCCATCGTGCACGAGCAGCCCGGTTGCGATCGCCGCCGCCTCAGCGGCCCGGGGGAGATCCAGGGCCTTCAGCTCGGCGATCTTGAGAAAGAAGGGCGCCAGGCGCTCGTGGGCCGCCAGGAAATCGAGCTGGGAGGCCTCCGTGGAGAGGCAGGCACGGTCGAGGCTGGATTCGCCCACGTCATGCCCCATCTGCCGGAGGGTGGCCAGCCTCGCCTCCATCAGCTGGGGGCCCTGTTGGTTGGCCTGATCCGAGAGCACCGCGGTGCCGGGGGTGAGGGCCGGATCGAAGCCAAAGCTGCGGTAGAGCAGGGATCCGGCCATCCGGGCCGTGGAGGCGATCAGGGTCTCCACGTGCAGGCGGCCCTGGTCGCTCAGCAGCTTCCAGGCGGTCTCCCGGTAGAGGCCGGCGGCGGCGATCAGATCGGACGGGTCGGAGGCATCCATCGGCGGGAAGCGGCAAGGAAGGGAAAGGGCATGCCGTCGTTGCCGCTGCACCCAGTGTTCCCCAACCCGGCCGCCTCGCCGAGGAGATCACGCCCTCACAGGCCCTCGGCCAGGGCATCGAGCAGGTTGCCCAGCAGCAGCCGATTGCGCGCCTGGAGGCTCTCACCCCAGCGCTCCAGATCCGCCAGCAGCCGCTCCACTCCCTCATGACCATGGGAGCGGCGCACGAACTCCGGCACGGCCGCCACCCAGGAGAGGGCCAGCGCCGGCGTGATCTCGGCATGGAACTGCAGGCCCCAGGCCCGGGGTCCGATGCGGAAGGCCTGTTCGCGGCAGGCCAGCGACGAGCCCACCAGCACGGCCGTCGCCGGCAGGCGGACCCGGTCGCCATGCCAGAAGAAGACGGGCTCGCACGGATGCAGACCGGCCAGCACCGGCTCCTGCTCCGCCCCGCGCAGCCACTGCACCGCGCCGCAGCCCACCTGGGGCAGGGCCTGGGGCGGATCCCCCTGCAGCAGCGGCTCCACCCGTCCCCCTGCCGCATGGGCCAGCATCTGCGCCCCGAGGCACAGACCCAGCAGCGGAGCGCCGGCCTCCAGCCGGGCCCGGATCAGCGCCAGCTCCGCCGGCATCCAGCCATGGGCGGAATCGTGGCGATCGGCCACCCCCATCGTGCCGCCGAGCACCACCAGAATCTGGCCCGGCGCCTGAGGGCTGGGGAGCGGTTCTCCCAGGTCCACACAGCAGAGGCGCCAGCGCCAGCCCCGTTCCGCCACAAGCTCCGGCAGGGATCGCGGCCCCACCAGCTGCTGGTGCTGAAGCACGAGCACCTCGGGAAGGCTGGGGGTGGTCAACGGGGCAGCGGCGTCTCCCTCAGTATCGAGTGGTTGGTGCGCGCACGGCCAACCCCTGTGGAAGGCTGAAGCTGCTTCCTCTGATGAGGCTGATGCCTTGAGCGAGCACGGCCAGGTTCTGTTCCTCTCCCACGGCGGCGTCCCGCTGCCCCTGCTCGGCGATGCGGGGCACCGGCAGATGGTGGAGGCTCTGCACACCATCGCGGCACGGCTCCGGCCCCCCTCCGCGATCCTCGTGATCAGCGCCCACTGGGAAGCCCCGTTCCCACCTTGACCGCCGGGCCTCGGCCGCCCCTGATCTACGACTACGTCGGCTTTCCGCCGGAGTCGTACCAGATCCAGTACCCCTGCCCGGGGGAGCCGGAGCTCGCCGGCCGGATCCAGGTGGTGCTGCAGCGGGGCGGGATGCCGGCCGAGCTGGATGTGAGCCGCGGCTTCGACCACGGCATGGTCGTGCCGCTGAAGATCCTGTTTCCCGAGGCCCGCATCCCCTGCGTGCAGCTGTCGCTGCTCAAGAGCCTGAGCCCAGCCGAACACCTCGCCCTAGGCCTGCAGCTGGGCGGCCTGGCGGAGGAGAACCTGCTGGTGATCGGCTCGGGCTTCAGTTTTCACAACCTCCCGGAGTTCTTCAGGCCCGGCATCGGCCCCGACCCCGGGAACGTGGCGTTCGAGGCCTGGCTGCGGGACACCTGCAGCAATCCCAACCTGAGCGAAGCCCAACGGGAGGAGCGGCTTCTCGATTGGATTCGGGCCCCCCATGCCCGCCACTGCCACCCGCGGGAGGAGCACCTGCTGCCGCTGCATGTGTGCTGCGGGCTGGCCCGGCGGCCCTGCAGCGAGTGGCTGGAGGTTCCGATCCTGAACAAGCAGGCCGGCATGGCGCTGTGGCTGTAGGCGGCGCTGATGGCAAGGGCCTGGGGCGGATCGGCGGACCGATGCCCAGAGGAGTCCACAAGTGCTTCACATTCTGTTACGATCGCCGCAACATCTCGAAAAGGCCATGGCTGACACCTCATCCCGCTTCGGTTTCGTCTCCTTCGCGGAAACCTGGAACGGCCGCCTGGCCATGCTCGGTTTCGTGATCGGCCTGGCCACCGAACTGCTCACCGGCCAGGGCATCCTTTCCCAGATCGGTCTGGGTTGATCGCCATGACCACCGATTACTCCGCCGCCATCGCCGGCATGGTCGCCCTGATCGTCGTTCTCACCGGGATGGTGGCGTTCGTGCTCAGCCGCCCCACCGACCTTGCTCCCAGGTCCTGACCACCTTCTGGCGCTCCCCCACCCATGACCAACACCCCCGCCGACGACAAGTGGTTTGAAAACCGCGCCGCCGAACAGCTCCTCCGCGAGCAGCTCGAGCGGGTCGAGCGCTTCAACGGCCGCGCCGCCATGCTCGGCATCGTGATCGGTGTGATCACCGAGGGCCTCACCGGCGCCGGCATCGCCCACCAGATCGGCCTTGGCCCTTTGATCGACGGCTACGCCGCCTGCCACACCCAGTTCCTGCCCTTCTGTTTCTGAGGCAACCTTTTCTCTTGCGCTCACACAAACCCTCCGGCCTCGCCGGTTTTTTTCTTGACTCCCGTGGCGACCGGATCAGCCCAGACAGTCCCCTTGTCGGATCCGCACCAGGAATCTGCCGTGGTGACCTGATTCCCGGCAACTGAATCAGTCCAGCCGAGCTTTTCCCCTGCGGACAGCAGAGGTCCCGAGAAACTCAAACGCCACACCCCCAGCAGATCATCCGCATCCTGCAGATCGCTGCGGAGCTCCTCACCCTGTGCCAGACCATCGCTGTCGTCTGCAGGTCGTTGGAGATGTCAGCTCCAATGCACCACAGATTGCAGCATCAGAACTGAGGCATGTTCACGACGTCGCACGAAGGTCATAGGCCACCAGATCCGAAGGCGTGTAAACTAGATTTGCGACCTATCAGAAGAATAACTTAACCCCTACTTCGATGCCATTCTGATCGATAGTGATGGTGCTACTCGGCGTGTTTCCGTTGTCGCAGGCCAGATAAAGATACCGCCAGGAGAGGTTAAGCTGAGTGGAATTGCCGATGGCATAACCCATTCCCACCTGGGCATTGCCGGACATGTCAACCATGCCGTTGGCGCCGAAGCCCCCGAGATCCCCCCGGGCGAAGAGGCGTAGCCGGGGGGGCATAAACACCTGGCCCTGCAGACCGACCAGGGGCTGGGCGATCGGGTCTCCGAAGCTGAAGTCGCGGGAGGTCTGCTGCAGAGGCCCATTGAAGGTGTTGATGGTCTCGAGTCCCAGATCCACCACGCGCACCCCGGCATAGGGGATCACGGTCACCGCCCCTGGGGTGCTGATCCCCCGTTCACGCTCACCGAAGCGATAATGAAGGGCGAAGTCGTAGATGCCCTGGGTGACGGACACCTGCGTTTTCAGGGTGCGACCTGGCTGAGGCAGATCTGGGAAGAAGGGGCGCTTACGGGTGACGCTGGTTGCAGTCTGCCCGCCCAGCCCTACGTAACTGAGGTCGGTCTGAATACCGATGCGGTTGTACTCCACACTGCCGCGGAGATAGAAGATGCCAGTGAGTCTCTCCAGGATGGATCCGAGCCCAACGTCCGTCACCGAGGAGAATCCCGGAATCTCGATCTGATCGGGGAGCGCTCGGTCCGCAAGGCTTGCCCTGAGATCCTCGATGCGGCTGCGAATCTTGCCTGGGTTGAGGTCTCAGAGTCCTTGAGCGGCCAGGGCCAGAAGCTCGCGATTGGTGGCATCCCCCACGCGCTCACCGATCTCCTGGCGCAGGCGATCGGCGATCCGTTCGCGGATTTGACCCGGAAGCTCCCGCTGTGTGGCACCGCGCCTGATCGATGTGGTGGCTCGCAGCGGCATGAAGCCGTAGATCTCCAGGGTGCCGGCCCACGGGGAGGGAGCTGACCCAGGGGCGGCAATGTGTGGCATTGTCGGCTGGGAGTCCGCCTGCTGGACGGTGGAAGCGACAGCATTCGCTTCCGCCAGTGTGATCAGTTCCATTCCCGCCGCCGGCCCAAGCGGGGCTTCGCCAGCCACCGCCGGCAGGAGCATCAGGGCGGGGAGGGACGCGGTCGCTCCCAGGAGAAAATTCCTGAGCATCAGCAGAAGCAACCCATGGGCAAGCGGATGGCCAGAGTAACGATCCAGGGAGAGGATGGCGGCCAGCGAGGTGCAAAACCGCACCTCATCCGAGTGCATCGGTACAGGTTGAGGCTGCCCAGCACGACGACAGGGGTGATCGCGTGATGAGCCCTTGGGACCTTGGCCTCCTGCTCCTGCAGGGCCACGTCGGGATCGCTGCATCAGAGCGTGTGGTCAACGGCGGTGTGCTGGATCATGTCCAGGGCGAAATGGGGCGGCTGACCCCAGCAGGATCATGGGTGGCGTCTGCGTCCGCAGACGCCCAGAGCGAGCACCCCCCGCTGATGGGGTTCCCCCCTTTGGTGGGACAGCTAACATCACGGCTCAAAACGCCTGAGGCGTTGCTGACACCCTGCAGCCGTTGATCTTGAACAGGAATGCCTGAGCCCTCCTGCCTCAAGCAACGGCAGCTGGCGCGCCAGCCCGGGGGCCAGCCTCAATCCCTCAGCGGGTGGGTCTCTTTTAAACCTGAACCTTCGCATCTTGCATGGCCTGGCCAATGGCAACCGAATGCTGAGCTGGGTTGGCATCAGCCCAGCGGAGACGGGATAGATTGACTTTCAGCCAGCCCTGAATCATCGGGGGTGCCCAGGGCCAGGCCCAGCCGGAAGCACTCAAGCTCCAGGCCGGAGCAGGGCAGCAGATCGATGGTGTTCCTGTTCTCCTGGATGGCCAGCCGATTTTCTTCATTCGGCGTGGAATCGCTTGCTTTACAGCGGAAGAACGAGCTCAGACCATCACACAACGGCTGAAAAGACTGGCCAATGATGATTCGGTGGACCTGGCGGATCTGGTGATCCGAGAAAATTCAGATGATAATGCGCTCTACCTGAGCAGCGGCTCGGATGTGCTGCTCACGATCAACGAACGCGATGCACAGGCCAGGCGCTTGCCGAAGCAGCAGGTCGCCAGCAGGCCCTTGACAAAATCAAGACTGCTCTGTCTCGCTATCGCCAGGACCGCGAGCCCAGACAACTGCTGCGAAATACCTTCTATGCCGCTGTCGCCAGCGTCGCCCTCCTGGGGGTTGGCGCCGTCATCATCCAGGGCTCAGGCCGAATCTTTCCGGTCATCGGCCGTTTCATAACAAGTCACTCGACGGGCATCCGCTTTCGCAGTGCTGAAATCGTTTCTCCGTCTGCCATCAGCTCGCTCGGGCTTCAGGGGCTGAAGATCGTTCGCCTTGTGGTGTTGCTGGCCCTTCTTTTCGCCTGGGCCACCTTCATTCTGCGCCTCTTCCCATGGACGCGAGCCTTTGGCGAGAGCATCGTGGACTATTTTTTTGCTGCGGCGGAGCTCGTGCTGGCTGCAACTGTCAACTATCTCCCGAACCTTTTTGTTCTGGCAATCATCATTGTCATCGCTTACAATTTTCTGCGTATCATCAAACCCCTTTTTCTCGCCATAGAACAAGGAAGCCTTGAGATTCCTGGCTTCTATGCCGACTGGGCCAAGCCCACATACAACCTGCTAGTGCTGTTTGTGATTGCTCTAGCCGCCATTCTCGGCTTTCCCTTCCTGCCGGGCTTCGATTCCCCCGCATTTCGTGGAATCACCGTCTTTCTCGGCCTGCTCCTGTCCCTCGGCTCCACGTCGGTGATCAATAATATGCTTGGAGGAGTCATTCTGATTTACACACGTCCCTTCCGACTCGGCGATCACATCCGCGTCGGCGACGTGATCGGCGACATCGTGGAAAAGAATTTTCTGGCGATCCGGGTGTGCACGCCGGCCAATCAGGTGATCACCATTCCCAATTCAACCCTGTTAACCAGCGGGGTGATCAACTTCAACTTCTCCTCGCGCGAACTGAGCCGCAGCCTGATCCTCCAGACAACGGTAACCCTGGGCTATGACGTGCCCTGGCGCCAAGCCTACGCAAGCCTGATCGAAGCGGCTCTTGCCACGGTCCACATACTACCGGAACCGTCACCTTTTGTACTGCAGACAAAACTTGGAGATCATGCCATCAGCTACCAGCTAAATGCCTTCACCAGCGAGCCAAACTTGATGGTATCTATATATTCCGAACTTCACCAGAATATTCAGGTCAAGTGCAACGAGGCGGGCATCGGGATTCTCTCCCCCGGTTATACTGCGGTGAGAGACGGCAACGCCAGCACGATCCCGTCCGAGTATCTGCCTGCCGATTACGTTGCGCCTCCCTTTCGCATCGCTCCGCCCAACAGCCAGCCACCCACACCATGACGCGATCCCTTCCGCCTGCACAGATCGGCGCCTGGGCTGCGGCAGGCCTGCTCGGGGGCCTGATCGGCTGTGCGGCTGCCGTGCTGCTCACCGAGTTGATCAAGTTCAGCCTCGCGAGCACCGCGGGCCTCAGCAGGCCCTGGCTGCTGGTTCTGCCCCTGCCGGCGTCAGCCTGGCGGTGCTGATCCTGTTCGGGCTGGGGAAGGGCCAACCGGTGCAGACGATCGCCCCCCTTGAGGACAGCAAGCCCAAGGCAGGAGGATCCAAGGCCTCGTGGTATTCATTCCCCCACGACATCGCCCGGGCGGATCTCACCGGCGATGTTGTCAACGCCTCGGGAGCGGAGGAGCGATTTCCCTGGAACCTTGCTCCACTTCGGAGCCTGGCGATCCTGGCCACCGTGGGGCTGGGGGCGCCGATGGGCACCGAGTCGCCGGCCGCGCACGTGGGGGTGGCCACCGGCAGCTGGTTGGGCAGCGCCATCCCGGGCCTCCGCCAGTTCGTGCGGCCGCTGGCGATCGGCGGTGGGGCTGCCAGCGTGTCGGCCCTGATGGGCATCCCCCTGGTTGGCAGCTTCTTCATGTTCGAGCTGGCGCAGCGGCGACGGATCCCGCTCACCGCGGCGCGGGCCGCCGCGATGCTGACCGGAGGCCTCACCGGCTGGGCGGTGAACGCCCTTTTCAACCTCAATCTGATCCGGCTGGTGTTGCCCAAGGTCTCGCCCGCGGGCTTCCTGGATGCGGTGGAAGCCATCGTGTTCATCGGCGGGGCCGCCGGTGCCCTCACGGCGCTCACGGGCGAAGCGATCTACTGGGCCAGGGGATGGCGTGATCGTCCGCTGGCACGCCTGCTGGTGGGTGGGGGAACGCTGTTGGGCCTGGCCCTGCTGATCGGCTGGCTGGCGGCGCCGGCGGCAGCCTTCGGGCCGGGAGGCACGGCGATCGTTTGGGCGGAAGCCAATGAGAGTTCGCCGACGCGTCTGCTTGCCCTGGCGCTCCTGCGGGCGGGCTCCACCACCGCGGCGGTGCTGGCGGGGGGCTGCGGCGGTGTGTTCGTGCCCTTTCTGGCGATCGGTGACCTCACCGGCCGCGTGTTCACCGCACCCTTCGGCATCCCGGGAGATCTGGCGGGGGCAGCCGGAGCCGCGGCGGGCATCGCCGGCGGCTACCGGCTGCCGCTCACCGCCGTGGCGATGGTGCTGGGAGTGGGGGGCCCGGAAGGCGCCCAGCTCACGAGCCTGGCCACGGTGGCGGTCGCTGCCCTGTCGGGCCTGGTCACGGCGAGGGCCGCCAGTGCGTTGTCATCCGCGATGCGGCGATGGCGGGGGGGCGCTGGTTCCGCCCGAGGCGGGTGAATGTGCCGCGAACCCATCGCTGCCATTCCACACCAGCGGGAGCTGCTGCCGGGCACGGGCGACCATGTGGGCGTGCGAGGGGACGGGAGCCCAGCGGCCCATGATCCGGGCCAGGGCGGGCTGGGGCTGGAGTTTGGGCTTGTGGCCAACGCATCCCTACGACGCTTCAGGCTGTGGTGCCTCAAGGGAGCGAGCCTGCCATGACCTCCCCCCCAGCCTCTGTGGGCGACGACCGGCTGGCCGCGATGCAGCAGGAGTTCGAGCACGACGCCAGCTTCAGCCAGGTGTTCGTGGTACTCACGGTGGGGGCCACCCTGATCGCCACCCTTGGCCTGCTCGCCAACAGCCCCGGGGTGGTGATCGGCGCCATGGTGGTGGCCCCCTGGATCATGCCGCTGGAGGCGATGGCCTTCGAGATCCTGCGGGGCCGTCTGCCGATGTTCATGCGGGCGCTGCGCACCCTGCTGCTTGGGGTGGTCATCTGCGTGCTGCTGGCGATGGCGGTGAGCCGTCTGGTGGCCTTCCCCAGCTTCGGCAGCGAGGTGATCAATCGCACCAGCCCCAACCTGCTCGACCTGGGGGTGGCGCTGGTGGCGGGGGCGGTGGCGATCTACGCCAAGTTGCGCAAGGACGCGATCTCCGCTCTCGCCGGCCTGGCGATCGCCGTGGCCCTGGTGCCGCCGATGTGCGTGGTGGGGATCCTGCTGGCCTCCTCCCAGTGGATGCAGGCCTATGGGGCGCTGCTGCTGTTCGCCACCAACCTGCTCGGGATCATGGTGGGGTCGATGGCCAGCCTGGGAGCCCTGGAGCGGGTGTACCGGAAGCGGCTGTGGCACAGCCGACTCGGGCTCACCAGCGTGGCCCTCACCGCCCTGCTGGTGCTTCCCCTCAGCAGCAGCTTCGTTCGCCTGGTGAACCGATCCCGGCTGGAAACCAAGGCCCAGCAGCTTGAGGCCACGATCGAGCAGGAGTTGCGCACCCGCACGATCACGCTCGGCAGCGACCCCGCCATCGATCTGGTGGGCTTGTCCATCGACTGGCAGAAGAACCCGCCGCTGATCCGCGCCCGGGTCCGCGTCACCGACCCCAACCTGCCAACCCCTGGTCAGGTGGCCGACGTGCAGGCCTTCATCAACCGGCAGCAGGCGCCCCTGCGCTTCCGCCTGGTGGTGCAGCGGACCGCGGTGGACCTGATCGGACCGGACACCCCCCCAACCCTCCGGAACTGGAGGTGCTGCCTCCTCCTCCGCTGCCGCCGCTGCCCCTTGCAGACCCTCGGGAGGCGGAGGAGGACGAAGGCTCGGCGGCCCGCTAGCGGGTCCCCAGGGAGCTGCGCTGTCCGATCCGCAACCTGTAGTCAGTGTCTTAACCAGATCCCTACCCTGCCACCCTTTAGATGGGGGCACGCCGTCGCCCGTTGCTCCCGTGGCCCCAACACGCTCCAGGCCCATGGCCCATTTCCGCAGGGCCGCCCTCCCGGTGGGGCTTGTCACCCTGACACTTGGCATCAGTGCCTGCGCCGGTCGCCGCCTGCCGTCCATCAACGGCTCAGGGGCCTCCTTTCCCGCTCCCGCCTAACAGCGCTGGGCGGCAGACTACAAAGCAGACAAGGGCTATCTGGTCAACTACCAGTCGGTGGGCTCCGGGCAGGGGGTGCGTTCGTTCCTGGCGGGCTCGGTTGATTTCGGCGCCACCGACGAACAGTTCAGTGCAGGGAACTTCAAAGAAGGTATGGCCGGCAAGCGAGGTGCGGTTCAGATCCCGATGCTCGGGGGCACGATCAGCCCGGCCTACAACAATCCCGACTGCCCCGATCTCAAGCTGACCCAGGCCCAGCTCGCTGACATCTTCCTGGGCAGGATCACCAACTGGATCGCCCTGGGCTGTCCGGCCAGGCCGCTCACAGTGGTGCACCGCACCGATGGTGCCGGCACCACCTTCAACTTCACCAATTCTCTGGCCTGCTTCTCGCCGGAATGGAAGCGGCGCGTTGGTGTCGGCAAGGCCGTTCAATGGCCCGTCGGTCTGGGCGCCAGGGGGAACGAAGGCGTGGCCGGCCTGATCCAGAACACCCCCGGCTCCCTGGGTTACATGAACCAAGCCTTCCTGCGGGGCGTGGTGAAGCCGGCGAAGCTGCAGAACCGCGACGGTCAGTTCGTTCTCGCCGACTCGAAGTCGGGAGCGGCGGCGTTGAACAACATCACCCTCGATGAGCGGCTGGGCGGGGAGGAGTGCAACCCCAAAGGGGCCGAAAGCTTCCCGATCGTGGCCTTCACCTGGATCCTGGCCTACCAGAG
>JBJTUJ010000072.1:0-2975 GCA_046080685.1 Cyanobium sp.
CAGCACGATCGGATTGAGCACCGGCGCGGCGAACAGGAAGCCCAGGGCCGTGCCCATGGGGGCCCCGCCCACCATCAGCTGCCGGGCCACCGGCACGTTGCCGCATTCGCAGGCGGGCAGGGCGAAGCCGAGGGCGGCGCCCGTGAGCGGTCCGAGCAGGGGATGGCGCGGCAGGCGCTGCAGCCAGCGCCCCCCCGGCGCCAGCCAGCGGGCTGTGGCGGAGATCAGCACCCCGAGCAGGAGGAAGGGAAGGGCCTCCAGGAGCAGGCCCTGGAACAGGGCCCAGATGGTGGCCAGGCGTGCGGAGCCCAACGGTTGCTCCTCAGGGGGCTTCCCACAGCCCCGAGCCGTCCGGGGACTCGTCGGCGCCGTAGCCCTGGGCCGGATCGGCGTAGGAGGGCACCGGCAGCGGGCCTTCCGGGTAGAGCTCCTCGTCGCCGGCGAGGGGCGCGGGGGCGTGGAACCATTCCGGGGTGGCGGTGTAGCAGGCGGCGTTCTTCTCGTTCTCCCGCGCCTCCACCCGCCAGCAGCAGGTGCGGCCGCCGTCGCGGGCCAGCAGGAGTTCGTTGGCCCAGTCCCAGACCAGGGCGGCGCTGGCCTCCATGCCCACGTTGTCCATCACGCGCAGATCGAGGGCGCCTTCGTCGTGCAGGGCGCGCCAGCGCTCGAGCAGGGGGTCGTCGGCGTTGGCAAGGAAGGTGTGGTCGAACTGAGCCGCCAGCCGGGCCTCCAGATCGCGGAGGCTGGAGAAATCCACCACGAAGCCGTGGCGGTCGAGTTCGCGGGCGCCGAACCACACGGTGAAGCTGCGGCTGTAGCCGTGCACGAAGCGGCAGTGCCCCGGGTGGCGCCACTGGCGGTGGCAGCAGGGGTAGCCGCTGAACTGCTTGCTGCAGGTGTAGGCCGCGGACTGGGACATGAAGGGGCCGCTCGACGGCGGCTGCCGGGGCGCCGACGCAATCTGCTGCCACCGTAGGTTCCGGGGCCGGCCGGCTGGCCCGGAACCCCCTGCGGGGATGATGGGATCCGCTTCACGCTTTCGCTTTCCCGTGTCCGCATCAACGGAGGCCCGACCCGATCCCGCCGCGGTTCCGGAAGGTCTGCGTTTCGATGCGGCGGGTCTGATTCCGGCCGTGGCCCAGGACTGGCTTGACGGGGCCGTGCTGATGGTGGCCTGGATGAACCGCGAGGCGCTGGAGCGCACCTTCGCCACGGGGGAAGTGCACTACTGGAGCCGCTCGCGCCAGGAGCTGTGGCACAAGGGAGCCACGAGCGGTCACATCCAGACCTTGCGGGGATTTCGCTACGACTGCGACGCCGATGTGCTGCTGCTCACGGTGGAACAGCGGGGCGACGTGGCCTGTCATACCGGTGCGCGCAGCTGCTTCTACGACGACGGGCCTGAGCCCAGCGGCGGTGGTGCCGATGCGGCGCCGCCACCGGCGGACGTGTGCACGGAACTGAGCCGCGTGATCGTGGGACGGCGCGCGACGCCGGAGCCGGGCAGTTACACCAACCGGCTGCTGGAGGGCGGGGACAACCGCATCCTCAAGAAGATCGGCGAGGAGAGTGCCGAGTTCGTGATGGCCTGCAAGGACGATGACGCCGAGGCGATCGCCGGCGAAGCGGCCGATCTGATCTTCCATTTGCAGGTGGCGCTGGCCTACCACGGGGTGGAGTGGCGTCGGGTGCAGGAGGTGCTGGCGGCTCGGCGCGGGGCACCACGAAGGGAGTGAGGGCGTCGAGGGGCCGCTGACCGCCGCTGGGAATGCTGCAGCGCGGGTGGGTTTCTCGATCTGCCCTCATCTCCTCACAGCACGATGGTCATGAATGATGCACTCTTCGGCTCGGCGGCTCCTCCTTGCAGCCGCCCCCAGCATCCCTACCCTCCAGTTCAGGCCCATGCCGGCCGTTGGCCCGGTCCGGCCCCTGAGCCGCAGAGGAGAGTCCTATGACGTTCGTGAACGAAGTCGTGTCCGATGAGGACATTGACCGCTATGGGCTTCCCTTCGAGAAGGGCAGCTGCCGCTACTGGACCCGGGACGCCGAACGCGATTTCTATCTGTGGGGCGGCAATGTGGGGAATCCGGCTTTTGGCGAACCAATACGGGTTTGTTTTCACATCTTTCTTGCTGGTGACTTGTTCACTGTTTTCCTTGAGCCGCCCGAGGTGATCCGGTCGTCTGCTGAGAAGCCATTGTTGGTTTCTTGGCAAAAGCTATTACTTGTGTCGCCAACCTGCCCATCGGAGCCAAGGCGTGATGAGCTGAAACGTGTGCTTAAGGAGGCGTTGGTTGTTTATGGCGAGGGCGGAAGAGGAGGGAAAGTGGCACAAGGTATTGTAGTGAAATCTATGTTTTAACGGACTAGTTCTGAAAAGTGTAATCATCTGAATTGACTTTGAGTAAAGGCTTGGCCTCGGGTTTGTTGCGTAGATGCGTTTACTTGATCGAGTGATGTTGCCTCACTATTGAACATCGGAGAGCGATTGTTGCTTTCTCATTTGTGGAGGTTTTATGGCAAGCGGACTGACGATGCGGGAGGCAAACGCGATGCTATCTGGCATCAAGACTGAGCAGGAGTTTAGGGATTTGGTGGCGAGGATCAGCGTCTCTGCGGAGGGATCGGTTTCACTTCTCTATAGCGGCGGCTATCCCTATGAGGGGCTTGGCGGAGAGAAGGAATTCGTGGGTGCTTCAGCTTTGGCTGAGAAGGTTGCAGGCGCAACTCGAGGAATCCGGATCATTAATCATACTGAAGCTGCTCGATTTCTTGATGTAAGCGAGGGTGGCTCATCGGCGAATCAGGTTCTTGTTGATTGGCTAAAGAACTTTCTTGATCAGCAACAAAGCGCCGCACCACTGGAATACCTGAGGCCGCATAGAGGCATATCTCCCGTGGCGCCTCGCTTATGTGCCCTCATTCAGGGCCGGACGTCAGACCTAGACGGGGTTTGATGGGCTCTGCGGAGTTTC
>JBJTUJ010000073.1:0-3697 GCA_046080685.1 Cyanobium sp.
ACCAGAAACAGGGCCTGCACCAGGGCTTCCGGCGGATCGAACGCAAAGGAGGTCCAGGGTGTGGGGCGGCGGGAAAGGTGGTGGCCGCGGTGAAAGGTGGTGTACAGCGCCGGATGATGGAACAGGCGGTGGGTGATGTAGAACACCGCATCCTGCAGGATCAGCACCGCGAGATAACTCACAACCAGATACCACCAGCGCCTGGGATCGGCGTCTGCGTACATCCGGGTGAGGCCGTGGGCCTGCAGCCACAGCACCGCAGCTGCGGCCACGGCGAACACTGCCGCCGACATCACCGACAGGCGGATGTCATGGCGGATCCCGTCGCGGATCCGTCTCCCCTGCGGCTCCGACAAGGTAGCTGCGGCGTGGGGACGGCAGACCCGCAGCAGCCACCAGCACCCTCCGGCGACAAGGAAATAGCGCGCCAGGATGATCAGAAACATCACCAGGCTGTCGGCTCCGAAGGAATGCCCTGCCCAGGGTTCCCCCAACCCCTCAAGCTCGAGGGGCGATTGGAGCGATGGCGGGTTGAATCCGATGCCGATGGCGCTGTCCACAGCGTTCAGGGCATCAAGCTAGTGGCAACAAGCCCCCCACAGGTGCAACGAGAATGCAGCGCTATCGGATCCGACACCACACCATCTACAGCTATGACGCAGAGGTAGGGCTCAATGCACATGCCCTGCGGCTGCGGCCCCGGGAGAGCCATGAGCTGCGGATCGAAGCATCTTTGCTGCAGATCTCCCCAGGGGCGACGCTGCGATGGCACCGGGACGCGGAAAACAACTCGGTGGCCATCGCCACGTTCACGGAACCTGCCGACAGCCTGCGGATCGAGAGCGGGGTGCTGATTCAGCAGTACCACCAGGACCCCCACGACTTTCTGGTCGACCCGGTGGCGCAGTTCTTTCCATTCCAGTACAGCGCTGAGGAGCAGCTGCTGTTGGCCCCCTACCGCCGGCCTGTGGATCATGACGCTGCCCTGGAGCTCTGGGTGGCCGGCCTCGACGCCCCCGGGGAGCACCTGGAGACCTACGCCCTCCTGAAGCGCATCAGCTCCTGCATTCACGACACGTTCCACTACGTGAGGCGCGAGGAGCCTGGCGTGCAGGCTCCCGCCCAAACCATCAGCAGCGGCAGTGGCTCCTGCCGCGACTTCGCGACGCTGTTCCTGGCAGCATCCCGCCTGCTCGGACTGGCGACCCGGTTTGTGAGCGGCTATCTGCACGACTCCCTGTCACCGGAAGCCGGCGGCTCCACCCATGCCTGGGCCGAGGTGGACCTGCCGGGGGCTGGTTGGACGGGGTTCGATCCCACCACCGGCACCCTGGCCGGACCCGACCACATCGCCGTGGCGATCTCCCACCGGCCCGATGCGGTGCCCCCTGTGGCCGGATCCTTCCGTGGATCTGCCCGATCGAGCATGACCGTGGGTGTCTGGGTGACTCAGCTGTGAACGCACGCCGGCGATGGCTTCTGCTGAGCAACTTCACAAGAGCGGAGGCAGCCGTCTCGGCTGGAGATGCCTTTGGCTTCAGTCTCCGCCATGCGGCTCGATCACCAGCTCGCGCCAGCCCGTGGCGGCATCATGCTCGCGCCGGAACCTCCACTCCGGCAGCAGACCCACCACCAGTTCCGCCGTGGTGCGCACCAGCGATCCGTGGGCGAGATGGCCGCCGATTACCTGGCACCGGCTGTCGGCAACGGCGATATGCAGATGGGCGCCATCGCACGACAGCGTGCCGGCGAGCGAAAGGATCTCCAGATCGCCGCTGAGCCTGGTGGGCTGCTGCTGCCCCGCCAGCCGGATGCAGGCCACCGAAAGACTGCCGATGCCGCTGATCAGGCAGCCGGCCTGTTCGCCTTGCCGGCCCATCCAGACCTCCAGGGCCAGGCGCAGGTCTTCGCCTGGCCCCAGGCGCAGCGGAATCACCTTCATGGGCTTGTTCCCTCCATGGTGTGGCGGCCTGGTCGCGGGGGCACTAAGGGGGGTGGCGGACCAGCCAGCCCAGCATCAGCAGGGATGCGGCCGTGATCCAGCTGCCGCCCACCCGCAGACCGATGGCCCGCCAGCGGGGGTGGGGCGGAGCCAAGAGGGTGGCGAGCATGGTGCACACCACCGCAACGCCCACGGCCTCCCCCAGCAGGGCCGGCAGAGCCCCGGCATGGCCAGTAAGCGCCGAACCCGCCACCAGGGCGAACAACCCGGTCAGAATGGCAGCGAGCGGCACCACCACCCCAGGCCGCAGCCGCACCTCCAGGGCCACGAGCAACCCCACCCCGGCCACCATGGCTGTGCACGGCAGCGCCAGCAGAAGCTCCATCGGCAGGGCCAGGCCGATCAGGCCCCCCACCAGCCAGGCCAGCGGCAGCAGCAAGGGCAGACGCATACTGCAGGATTGGCCGGCCTGCACGCCCAGCAGCACCAGGCCGATCACGAGCAGCGCTTCCGTGGGCTCCAGGAACAGCCGGGCCATCCCATCCCCCCAGGGCCCAGGCCGGTGGGCTCCAGATGGGCCAGCGGCAGCGTCATCGGAGAGCCCTCTCCAGAAACCACAACCCCACCAGGGCCACACCGCCGCCGGCCGCCTGCACGAAGCGCCGCCCACCGGGCCAGCGGCGCGTCTCACCCAGCAGGATCCCCACCAGGTGCAGCCATCCGGTGGCGATCACGAAGGCCAGGCTGTAAAGCAGCGCGTTGCTGCCGGCGGGCAGTTCAGCGCCGTGGGCATGGCCGTGGAACACCGCAAAGGCGGCCACGATCAGGGCCGCCAGCCACGGAGGTGGCCTCAGCTCAAACAGCACCATCAGGCCGATCACCAGGCCCGAAAGGGCGATGCCGATCTCCACCCCCGGAATCGGAATGCCCAGAAGCCCCAGCAGCCCTCCGAAGGCCATCACCATCGGAAACGCCACCGGCAGCATCCACAGGGCCGGAGGGCCGAGCACAGCCCCCCAGAGGCCCACGGCCACCATCGCCACCACGTGATCGAGGCCGCCGATCGGATGGAGAAATCCGGCCACGAAGCCACCGCCGGGATGGGCATCGGCATGGGCCCATGCAGCCGTCGGCACCAGCGCCAGGGCGACTGCAGCTCTGGCCAGCAAGGTCGATCGCCAGCGGATCCACGTCATCAGCTTCAGGTCCTTTCGCTTCGTCCTGGATCTGGTGCCCGGTCACAAGCCATGACCCGATGGGAGGTGATCGACGCAAGGCATCCTCCGGCACCGGCTCTGGTCAGCGCCAGCGAGTAGCAGCGGGGTCAGGGCGTCAGAGCAGCACCGACGGCAGAACGGCTGCCAGAGGAGCTTCCGGGCACAAGGCCGATGGCGAGACCGCTGTTTCGAGACCCTAACAAAAGTCTCCAGCACTCGCATTTTGGTGGAGACATGGGTGACCATTTCCGGGAAGCCGTCGCGGCGGCGCTCTGGAGACTTTGAGTCCATGCTTCCTCTGCGTTCCACGCTCATCGTTCTTGGTCTGGCTGCTCCGATGGCATCAGGTGCCGCTGGCCTCGACCCGGCGGGAGTGAACCCATACGCCACCCAGGGGCAGGTCACCAGCATCTCCCAGTTCTCCGACGTCAGGCCGAGCGACTGGGCGTACCAGGCGCTCTCCAACCTGATCGAGCGCTACGGCTGCGTCGCCGGTTATCCCAACGGCACCTTCAAGGGTGGCCAGGCGATGACCCGC
>JBJTUJ010000074.1:0-7586 GCA_046080685.1 Cyanobium sp.
ATCAGGAGATCCGCCGCTTCCCCTACGCCGACTGGATCGGCTGGCGCCTGTTCTGGCCGGCGCTGCCGGTGCTGTTCTATTTCCGGGAGCAGCGCAGCCCCCATCTGCTGCCGATGCTCTTCGACGCCGCCGAGCTGCAGCGCCAACTCGAGCAGCGCATCCCCTCCCAGGCCCCCGCCGCGCCGCAATGACCGAAACCCCTCCTCCCCTCGACGCCACCGTCGACTCCGCAGCCGACGCCGCCCTCGACGTTCCGGCGCCTTCCGAGCCCTTGGCTACCGAAGCCATCGCTCCCGATCACGAGGCGCCGACTTCAGACCCCGCCTCAGGCACCGGCCCCCAGGAGGACCTGGTGAACCTGGCCCTGACGGAACTCAGGACCCGGCGCGAGCAGTTGCGGCAGGAGATCAGCGAGCTGGAGCAAAGGCGTTCCCAGCTGGAAGGGGAACTCACCGCGGGCTTCTCCGGCCAGTCGGACGCGATCGCCCGCCGGGTGCGGGGCTTCCAGGAGTACCTGGTGGGCGCGCTGCAGGATCTGGCCGCCTCGGCCGAGCAGATGGACCTGGTGGTCCAGCCGGTGGTGGTGCAGCCCTCGCCGCTCGATCGCACCGCCGGCGGCGAGAGTGCCCCTCCGGCGGCGCCGCCTGCCGCCGCGGGCCTGTTCAGCGCCGACGAGGAACTGATCCGCGCCCGGCTGAAGCGCTTCCAGGGACAGCCCGACTTCCAGGCCGACCCCTGGCAGCTGCGCCGCACCCTGGAGGCCTCCGGGGCGGCCCTGCTCGACGACTGGTTCCTGGGCCAGGGGGGACGGGGCGCCCAGCCCAGCACCGGCAGCCGCTCCCGCAACGCCCTGGTCACGGCGGCGGCGATCGCCATCCTGGGCGAGCTCTACGGCGAAAACTTCCAGACCCTGGTGCTGGCGGGCCAGCCCGAGCGGCTGGGGGAGTGGCGCCGCGGCCTGCAGGACTGCCTGGGCCTCACCCGCGACGACTTCGGCCCCAGCAGTGGCATCGTGCTGTTCGAGCGACCCGATGCCCTGATCGAACGGGCCGACCGGCTCGAGGAGCGGAGGGAGCTGCCCTTCATCGTGATCGATGCGGCTGAGCGGGCGATCGACATCCCCGTGCTCCAGTTCCCCCTGTGGCTGGCCTTCGCGGCGGGCCCCGACGAACTGGCTCTCGACGACGACCTCCTCTGAGATGACCCTCCTGCTCCCTCCGCTGCTGCTGCTCACCGGCTACCTGCTGGGCTCGATCCCCAGCGGCTGGCTGGCTGGCCGCTGGCTCGCGGGCATTGACATCCGTACCCAGGGCTCGGGCTCCACCGGCGCCACCAACGTGCTGCGGGTGGTGGGCAAGGGGCCCGCCCTGGTGGTTTTCCTAGTGGATGTGCTCAAGGGCACCCTGGCGGTGGTCCTGGCGCGCTGGCTGCTCACCTCGGCCCGCCTTCAGGGGCCCGACTGGGGCGTGGACGTCTGGGTGGTGGCCGCCGGCCTGGCCGCCCTGGCGGGCCACATCTGGCCGGTATGGCTCGGCTGGAAGGGGGGCAAGGCCGTGGCCACTGGGCTTGGGATGCTGCTGGGCCTCGCCTGGCCGGTGGGTCTGGCCTGCTTCGGCATCTTCCTCACCGCGCTCACCCTCAGCCGCATCGTCTCCCTCTCCAGCGTGGTGGCGGCGCTCTCCCTTCCCCTGCTGATGCTGGGCTGGTTCGGCAACGGGAGCCTGCGGCCCGCCTATCTGGCCCTGGCCGTGCTCACCACCGTGCTGGTGGTCTGGCGCCATCGCAGCAACCTGAGGCGCTTGCTGGCCGGCACCGAGCCCCGGCTGGGCGAGAAGCGCGAACCGGCCTGAGGGCGGGGGGGCCTCAGGCCAGCTCCCGACTGCGTTCGGCCGCCGCCAGCACCGCCTCCAGCAGGGCGGAGCGCAGCCCCGCCCGCTCCAGCTGTCGCAACCCGGCGATGGTGGTGCCGGCCGGGCTGCTCACCATGTCCTTCAGCTGGCCGGGATGGAGCTCTTGCTCCTGCAGCAGTGCCGCCGTGCCAGCCAGGGTGCGGTGGGCCAGGTGATGGGCCAGGGCACGGGGCAGGCCGGCCGCCACGGCGCCGTCTGCCATGGCTTCGGCCACCAGCGCCACGAACGCCGGTCCGGAGGAGGTGAGGGCGAGGAACGCATCCAGCTGGGATTCGGGCAGCTCACGCACCTCCCCCACCCGGGCGAACAGCCGGCTCACCCATTCGCGCGGACCGGCGGCCACGCCCTCCGCCCAGGCCAGCCCCGTGAGGCCGGCGCGCACCAGGCAGGGGGTGTTGGGCACGGCCCGCACACAGGCCCGGCCGGGAAACAGGCGCTGCAGCCGCTCCAGCCCCACCCCCGCCAGCACCGAGATCAGCAGGCCATCGGCGGGCGCGGGTCCGGCGGCGGCGGCCACCGCCTCGAGTTGCTGGGGCTTGACCGCCAGCAGCACCACCGGCGACGCCCAGGCCTCGCCTGCATCGGTGCTCACCGTGAGCTGGGGCCGCTCGGCGGCCAACTGGCGGACCGTGGCCTCGCTGGCGACGCAGGCCCGGACGGTGCTGGGCTCGATCAGCCCCTCATCGAGCAGGGGAAACAGAAGGGCCCGGGCCATCCGGCCCAGACCCACCACACCGAGCCGCTCGGGCCGGCCCTTTTCAGACCAGGGCATCCGTGCGGCCCCAGGCCGGACTCGGGGCCGCGTCCTGCTCCTCGCTCACCAGACCACCCCCACGGTTGTTGGTCACCACCGTGGGCGAAGCGGCCTCCTCGCCGCCGGCGGTGGTGACCGTGACACAGCTGGGGGCGAACAGGAAGATGCTCTCGCCCACCCGCTCCTGATGACCGTCGATGGCGAAGGTGCCGCCGGCCACGAAATCCACGGCCCGCTGGGCCTGATCCGGCTCCATCATCGTGAGATTGAGGATCACGGTCTTGCGCTCGCGCAGCGCCTGGATCGCCCGGGGCATCTCATCGAAGCTGCGCGGCTCCATCAGATACACCTCGGCCACGGCGCTGGAGAGGCCCGGCAGGCCGATCACGTTGGTGCCGGCGAAGGGATCGTCGGCGCTGAATTCACTGCCCAGCGCCAGGGGGGCGGCGGCGGTGCGCGAGGCGGAGGCCTGGTTCACACTGCCCGTCTCGCTGATCTCGCCTGTGTCGTACTCGAGCTCGTCGTCGTACTCGCCGTCGAGATAGTCATCTCCTGAGACGACAGCACGCAGGCGGGAGAACAACGACACAGGGACAGCCTCGGGTTGGATGCTTTGCACTTGAATAGCGTCTCACGCAATCTGGTGCAACCTTTCAGCCCGGGGCCGTCGGCCCGGCCGTCCCAGAAGGAGTTGCGGGCCTCTCCCCGAACAGGGCCGTGCCGAGGCGCACCCAGGTGCTGCCGGCCGCCACCGCCTCGGGCCAGTCGCCGCTCATCCCCATCGACAGTTCCTCCAGGCCCAGATCGGCCGCCAGCTCGGCGCACTCCCGAAACAGCGCCTCCCGCTCGCCGGCTGTCAGCCCCAGGGGGGCGATGGTCATCAGGCCCACGAGGCGCACCGCGGGCAGGGCGCGAAGTTGGGGCCAGGCCGCTCGCAGATCGTAGGGGGTGAAGCCGGTCTTGGCGGGATCGGATCGCAGCTTCACCTGCAGCAGCAGGTTGGGCCGAAGCACTTCCTCGGCGGCGATCCGCGCCAGCCTCTGCGCCAGGTCGAGGCTGTCAACCGAGTGGATGGTGCCGAAATGGCGCAGCACACCGCGGACCTTGTTGGCCTGCAGGCGGCCGATGAAGTGCCAGTCGAGCGGATCGAGATCGGCCAGTTCGGCCTGCTTGGCCACCGCCTCCTGCAATCGGCTCTCGCCGAAACTTCCCTGGCCCAGGGCCGCTGCGCGGCGGATCACCGCAGCCGGCTGGCCCTTGCTCACCGCAAGCAGCCGGGCCCGGGGGGGAAGCCGGCGGCGGAAATCGGCCAGGCGGGCGGCGAGCGGATTCTCCGCTCCGGGCGGCATCATCCGGGTGGGTTCAGAGGAAGGTCTGATCGAACAGCTGGCGCCAGCGGGCATGAACCTCCCCCCCTTCCCGCCGGGCCCGGGCGAGGTTCTGCTCGGCGTAGTGGCGGGCATCCATCTGGGGAATCACCTCGAAGGTGGCACCACGGGTCTGCAGGGTGACCAGGAAGAAAATGCGCTGGGCGTAGAGCGTGGCATAGAGATCCCGGCCGTCAGCAACAGGCGCCACCCGGTAGAGAAGACCGAACGTGGGGTGATTCAGATAACGCTCTGCGCTCACGTGGCCTGATGGGCTGGAGCCATTAAAGAGCACCGACTCGCCAGCGCAGGGCGAGCAGCAGGATCAGAAACCCGCACGCCAGGATTCCGGCGCCCCCTGCCCCGCCGGCCGGCCGGGGCAGCCGGTCCGGCGGCAGCCAGCGGCCGCCGCGGGCGATCAGCGCCTCGGCCCCCTGTTCGGCCCGCAGCAGCACGTTGGCCAGCAACCGTTCGCCCAGGGCCAGCACCAGGGCGAGGGTGACCTTCCAGCCCATGGCCTTGATGTTGAGCGAGCGGGTGGCCACCGAACGCAGCAGGTTCTGCAGTTCCTCCTGCACCAGGGGGAGAAAGCGCAGTGACAGCAGCAGCATGAAGCCGATGCGGTGGACCGGCCAGCCCAGGGCGCCGAACGGCCGCAGGAACCAGCCGATCGCCCTGACCAGCTCCTCCGGCGTGGTGGTGAGCAGCAGCAGATTGGCGCTGTGGATGAGGGTGAACAGCAGGGTGGCGCCGTTCAGTCCCAGCTGAGCCGACTTTCGGGTGACAACCAGCGGCCCGAGGGTCACCGGTCCAACGGACAGGGGCCCGACGTTCAGCAGCTCCCAGGGGAGCCCGGCCCGAGTCGGCGGCGGCGTTCCGGCGGGGCCGGGCTCCAGCCGCAGCTCCTCCGGCGGGCGCTGCAGGGTGCCGGGGGCACCCCCGCCGGCCGGCAGCAGGGCCGCCAGCAGCCCCACCGCCAGGGCCAGGGCCAGCAGCAGCGGCACGCCCCGCTTCCACAGCCGCAGCGGCAGGCCGCTGGCCAGGGTGATCAGCAGCAGCAGCCCCACCAGCGACAGGCGCCAGATCGGGCCGGCCAGCACCGGGGTCACCAGGAAGGCCAGGGTCCAGGCGAACTTCAGCCGGGGATCGAGACGTCTCAGCCAGCTGCCGCGCTCACCTTCCCCCTCATCCACGTACTGCCCGATGGGCAGCTGCCTCAGCCAGTCCATGCCGCTCAGCGACCGCGCGTCTGCTGGCGGGCCAGATCCCGCTCGGCGTCGCGCTGCTGCTTGCCGCGCCAGAACAGCCGGATCGGCGTGCCCTCGAAGCCGAGTCCCTCACGGATCTGGCGTTCCACGTAGCGGCGATAGGTTTCGCCGAACAGCTTGGGATCGTTCACGAACAGGGTGAAGCTGGGCGGCCCGCTCGCCACCTGGGTGCCGTAGTACAGCCGCCCCTGCCGCCCGCCGCGGGTGGTGGGGGGAGTGCGCCAGCGCAGGGCCTCCTGCAGCACCTCATTCACCACCGAGGTGCTCACCCGACGGCGGTGCTGCTCCACCGCCATCTTCGCCAGCGGGAAGATGGCCGTCACCCGCTGACCGGAGAGCGCGGAGGTGAACAGCATCGGCGCCCAGTCGAGGAAGTAGAGCTTGGCGCGCAGCTCCTTCTCCATCGCCGGCATGGTGTGGCTGTCCTTCTCGATGGCGTCCCACTTGTTGATCACCACCACACAGGCGCGGCCGTCCTCCTCGATCCGCCCCGCCAGCCGCTGATCCTGCTCGGTGACGCCGTCGAGGGCATCGATCACCAGCACGCACACATCGGAGCGCTCGATCGCCTTGAAGCTGCGATTGATGCCGAAGAATTCGGGCCCGTAATCCACGCTGCGGCGACGGCGGATGCCGGCGGTGTCGAGCAGCTTCCAGGTATGGCCCTCCCGCTCGATCGTGGTGTCGATCGTGTCGCGGGTGGTGCCGCGGATCGGGCTCACGATCGCCCGGTTCTCGCCGCAGACGGCATTGAGCAGGCTCGACTTGCCCACGTTGGGGCGGCCGATGATCGCCAGCTGAATCGGTGGCTCGCCCTCCTCCTCCGTTGTAGCCGGCAGGAAGCTCACCACCTTGTCGAGCAGGTCGCCAGTGCCAGCGCCGTGGATCGCCGAGATCGGGAAGGGTTCGCCCAGGCCGAGGCTCCAGAACTCCGCCGCCATCGCCAGTCCCTGGTCCGGCGACTCGCACTTGTTCACCGCCAGCAGCACCGGCAAGGTCTGGAAGCGCAGCCACTCAGCGATCGATTCGTCGGCAGCGGTCAGTCCCTGCTGGCCATCCACAATCACCACGGCAACGGCGGCCTCAGCCAGGGCCAGATTGGCCTGTTCGCGGATCTCCGGCAGGAATTCGCTGTCGTCATCGAACACCAGCCCGCCGGTGTCCACCACGCGGAACTGGCGATCGCCCCAGAACCCCTCCTGATAGGTGCGGTCGCGGGTGACGCCGGGCTGATCGTGCACGATCGCCTCACGGCTGCTGCACAGACGATTGACAAGGGTGGATTTGCCCACATTGGGGCGGCCGATCACGGCGACAACGGGCAGAGCCAAGAGGCCTTATTCCTTCCACGGCGATTCCTGATTCGACCCTACCGTGCGCCCCTCCAGCCGGCTTCAGCCCACCGGCGGATCGCCTGGATGGCCCGTCACCGGATCGGCGGGCACCGGCAGCAGGGCCGGCAGCGGACCGGCCTCGGGCAGGGCCTCGCCCCGCTCCGCCAGATGGGCCAGCAGCCAGTTCACCGCGGTGGCCCGGCGGGTGCGCCGGGGGTAGAGCTCACCGATGCGATAGCCGGCGAAGCCCAGTTGTTCCTTGAGCAACTGTTTGTAGGCCTTGGCAATGGAACGGGTGAGGGCGACGCTGGCAGGCCGCTCGGCAATCACCTGCGGAGCCAGGGGGAAGGCCTGTCGCCATTCGGGAGGCGTCCCGGCGCCAGCGCACCAGAAGTCGCCCTCGGGATTGGGGCCGTAGCCCAGCCGGCACCAGATCAGTTCACTCACGAAGCGGTCACTGAGCCGATCGGCCAGCACCGCCTCCAGCAGGGCGCGGCTGAGGGGGAAGGGGGATGGAGCTTCAGCAGACGACACGGAGGCGGGAGCGCTGGGATCCGAGAATGACCGTTCCATGATCAGCACCCTTCCCCCCGCCCGGCTGCTCGGCCCCCTGACCCTCGAGGGCAACGGGGTGGCCCGCCGGCTGCGCTGCCGCGTGCTGCAGTCGCCCCTGGCAGGGGTGAGCGATCGCATCTTCCGCGGCCTGGTGCGGCGCTGGGCGCCGGATGCGCTGCTGTTCACCGAAATGGTGAATGCCACCAGCCTGGAACTGGGCTTCGGCCGGGGGAAGGTGGAGGAGCTGGGCCAGGAAACCGGTCCGATCGGCGTGCAGCTGTTCGATCACCGTCCGGCGGCGATGGCGGAGGCGGCCCGCCGCGCCGAGGACGAGGGGGCCTTCCTGATCGACATCAACATGGGCTGCCCGGTGCGCAAGATCGCCCGCAAGGGCGGCG
>JBJTUJ010000075.1:0-2834 GCA_046080685.1 Cyanobium sp.
TGAGCTACGGCGTGCTCTCCGCCAGCTGGGAGGACGCTCCCGGCAGCCTGATCGGCAGCGAGCAGATCATGCTGAACATCGGCCGGCTGCGCCAGTCGGTGCGGGAGATGCGCAGCGGCGGCACCTAAGCCACCGGGCGCACCACCAGCAGCCCCGCCGCTTTCGCCGGTCCCTGGAACGTCCCCGGCCCCACGACACGGTGGGCTCGATTGTCAACGGCTGTGGCTATCGCTCGATGAGCCTGTTCAGCATCGACGTCCGGCAACGCTTCCAAATGAAACCCTTCCGGGTGGTGCGCGAAGCCCGGGCCTCACACCCGGGATGAAGGGGGAGAAGGGATGGTGTCCCTCAGGGCTCAGGGAACGAGCTGCTGCGCGAGACCTCCAGCAGGAAGGCGCGGCCAGGTTCGAGAGGGAGTGGCCCGCCTGGTCGCTGCGGCTGAGCAGGGCCATGTGGATGTGATGGGCACAATGATCGGCGCCCGCACCGGTCGCCGGAACAGGGGTGATGCGGATCCTTGCCCTGTGGTCATGGAGAGGGCTCTCCTCCATGCCGTGGTTCCACGACCCATCAGCGGCAGTCCCGGGTCTCCGATGAGGCCGACCGCACGGGTTGCGCCCAAGGGGTGCATCTGGGGTGATCAGACCGGCACCTTCGTGCAAGGGGCCGCCGGGCCCTCAGGCAGCGGCCAGGGGGGAGCGCAGGCTGGCGGCGAAGTCGGCCGAGGCCAGGGTGGCCACCGCCGCGGGCGCATCAGCCACGCAGAACTGGTGGCCCAGCCGTACGAAGCACCCCCCCGCAGGCCCCTGCACCCGCGCCACCACCGGCACCCGCACCCCCACTTCGTCCTGGGCGGGGCGATGGCGGGTGAGGCACTCCCTGAGGCGATGCTGCACGGCGATGTCGCCCGCCTGATCCGCCGCCAGGTCCACCATCACCAGCTGCAGGTCGTCGAGGCTGCGGCAGTCGTCCACGATCAGCTGCACCCGATCGTCGCGGCGATCCACCGAGGCCCAGAGCATCAGCCGCGCATCCACCATCAGGTGATCGGCCAGGCGTGCGTAGGCCTTGGGGAACACCACCGCCTCACACGACCCGGTGAGATCCTCAAGCTGCAGCACCGCCATCCGGTCGCCCTTGCGGGTGGTGACCTGGCGCAGCTCCGGCACCATCACCACCGCGCTCACCTTCGCCTTGTCGGCCTGCTCCTCCAGGGTCGCCAGGGCGATCGGCGACAGCAGCCGCACCGAGCCTGCCAGCTGGCGCAGGGGGTGATCGGAGAGATAGAAGCCCAGCAGCTCCTTCTCCAGCTTCAGCTTCTCCTGCGGCGGGTAGTCGCTCACCGCCGCCGCCCGCGGGGCGGTGGAAAGGTCGGCAGGGCCGCCCGCCTCCTGGGCCGGTGCCGCCAGCAGATCGAACAGGTTCCCCTGGCCGCTGGCCCGGTCCTTCGCCCGCGAGCCGGCCCAGTCGAGCACCAGGTCGA
Organism: Cyanobium sp.; assembly: GCA_046080685.1. Classification (GTDB taxonomy): domain Bacteria; phylum Cyanobacteriota; class Cyanobacteriia; order PCC-6307; family Cyanobiaceae; genus Cyanobium. Next base: position 1,484 of record JBJTUJ010000075.1, read on the forward strand.
GGTCGGCCATCAGCTGGGCCCGGTTGCCGCCAGGTTCCAGGGCATCGAGGGCGCCGCAGTGGATCAGCGATTCCAGCGCCCGGCGGTTCAGCGCCTGGGAGGCGATGCGGTCGCACAGGTCGGCCAGGGAGCGGAAGGGACCGCCCTCGCAGCGGGCCTCGATCAGCTGGCGGATCGCCCCCTCCCCCAGGTTGCGAACCGCCGAGAGGCCGAACAGGATCCGTCCCTCGGTGGGGGTGAAGTCGATACCGGAGGCATTCACATCCGGGGGCATCACCTCGATCCCCATCGCCTGGCAGTTGGCGATATAGCGCTGCACCCGCTCGGTCTGGCCCGCATTCACCGTGAGCAGGGCCGCCATGTAGGCCACCGGATAGTGGGCCTTGAGATAGGCCGTCTGATAGGTGACGGCGCCGTAGGCGGTGGAGTGGCTCTTGTTGAAGCAGTACTCGGCGAACAGCACCATCTGCTCGAACAGAGCCTCAGCGATCTTCGGATCCACGCCGCGCTCGCTGGCCCCCTTAACGAACACGCTCTGGTGCTTCTCCATCTCGCTCTTCTTCTTCTTGCCCATCGCCCGCCGCAGCAGATCGGCCTCGCCGAGGGAATAGCCGGCCAGATCCTGGGCGATCTTCATGATCTGCTCCTGGTACACCATGATTCCGTAGGTTTCCCGCAGGATCGGCTCCAGCTTGGCGTGGGCGAAATCGATCGCCTCGCGGCCGTGCTTGCGGTTGATGAACTTCGGGATCAGCCCGGCATCGAGGGGCCCCGGGCGATAGAGGGCCAGGATCGAGGAGATGTCCTCCAGGGAAGAGGGCTTGAGGTCGCGCACGATCTGGCGCATGCCGCTCGATTCCAGCTGGAAGATGCCCTCCAGATCGCCGCGGGCCAGCAGGCCGTAGGTGGCCGGATCATCTATCGGCAGGCGATCGGGATCGAGGCGCTCGCCCTCGGCGCGGGCCACCAGCTCGATGGTTTTCTCGATCATCGTGAGGTTCTTGAGGCCGAGGAAATCCATCTTCAGCAGCCCCATCGACTCCACGTCCTCCATGAAGTACTGGGTGATCACCTGGCCGTCGTTGTTGCGCTGCAGCGGCACCAGATCATCGAGCGGTTCGGCGGCGATCACCACACCTGCAGCGTGCACACCGAAAGTTTTATTGGTGCCTTCGATCCGCATCGCCAGATCCACCCAGTGCTTCACCTTGGGATCGTTCTGGTATTTCTCGCGGAACTCAGGGACGGGCGACTCCTCGCCGATCATCTCCTTCAGCTTCGCCGGCTTGCCGCGCACCACCGGGATCAGCTTCGCCAGCCGGTCGGCCTCGCCGTAGGGGATGTCGAGCAC
>JBJTUJ010000076.1:0-3599 GCA_046080685.1 Cyanobium sp.
TTTCGACCCTGGCAATGACGCGACCAATCTGAGCAAGCACGGCTTCTCCTTGGCGGCTGCAGCTCACCTCAGTTGGGATGCAGCACTCGTCTGGACTGATGCTCGGGCAGACTATGGTGAAGTGAGGATGGTCGCGCTGGCGCCGTTGGGGGACACTCTCCTATTTGTGGCCTTTGTTGATCGGGAGACCGCAAGAAGGATTATTAGTCTACGTAGAGCGAATCGTCGTGAGATCAACCACTATGACAAAGCCACCGAAGAAGATCAATTTGAAGATGCCGACAGTTGAAGAGGATCAACTGATTACAGCAGCAGCTGAATCAGATCCCGACGCCCTTCCTCTTACGGATGAACAGATGGAAAGGATGGTGCCGATGCGAGTTTCGCGTGGACGGCCAAAACTTGGAAATAAAAAGCTATTGATTTCAATTCGGTATAGTCCAGAGGTCATTGACTACTTCAAATCTTCTGGAGCTGGTTGGCAAGCTCGTATGGATGCTGTTTTGAGGGACTATGTGCAAAGTCATTCTGCTGGTGATGCAAAGGGGGCCTAACATCACCATGCACCGAAGCTGCCATCAAAGTGATTTCTCCGTGTCGCCCGGCTCACTACGGCCAAGTGGTGGCGAGCGTTAGGCGCTTTGAGAATGCCCTTGATAACCGCACTAATCCAGTACAAGTCGAGCCTTTCCAATGGAAAGGTCGTGCTTTGGTGCTATTTGATTTGGTGGGGAATCACGGTGATTCACCATTACGATCCGTCGCCTGCCATTTGGCTGAACTCTGTCGGCATCAGCGCAGTCATCGGTTTTGCGCTCATCCTCAGCGTTAGCGGTCTGAGGTCTGCCACAAGAGATAGCTGGCAAACCTTCCGCCTGTTCGCCATGCCATTCTGCGTATCAAGCTTTTCGTCTCTCATCAATGGCAAGGGCTTCATGCTTGTCTTTTCTCCCTCTGCCACAGAGTTGGCTACTTCTGTAGGGCTATGCGCCGCCTTCGCCACCTTCGTCATTAGCCAGAGAAAGGCGCGTCGTGCAACAAAAGCCTAACCCTTCATTGCACCCGACGTCAGTCATTGATCGACAGGTATCCAGGATGCATCACCAACGATGAGGGCAAGCTGCCCAGAAGCCTTTGGGAACGATCCTTCTCAATCATGCCCTACTCAACCCGCTCCCCAAGCCCCTTCTTCCCCATGCCACCCATCGCCCGAAACACCATCTGCCTCTGGTACAACGGCGGCGCCGAGGAAGCCGCACGCTTCTACGCCGCCACCTTCCCCGAATCGTCCGTGGAGGTAGTGCTGCATGCTCCGGGCGACTTTCCCTCCGGCAAGCAGGGTGATGTGCTCACCGTGAGCTTCACCGTGCTGGGGATTCCCTGCCTCGGGCTCAACGGAAGGCCTTCCTTTCAGCAGAGTGAATCGTTCTCATTTCAGGTGGCCACCGCCGACCAGGCTGAAACGGATCGCTACTGGGACGCGATCGTGGCCGATGGCGGTCAGGAAAGCGCCTGCGGCTGGTGCAAGGACCGCTGGGGCGTGTCGTGGCAGATCACACCGACCGCGCTCACCGAAGCGATCGCCGATCCCGATCCCACGGCCGCTGGCCGGGCGTTCGCCGCGATGATGACCATGCACAAGATCGACATCGCCGCGATCGAAGCGGCCCGCCGCGGCTGAGCCGCCCTAGCCCAGATCCGCCAGCCGCTTGCGCGCCAGCTCCGCCTGGGCCTCCGCCTCCGCCAGGTTGGCCATGCACTCGGCCACCACCTCCGGCGGCGCCTTGCCGGCGAAGTTGGGGTTGGCGAGGCGGCCCGCCAGGCCGGCGATCTCCTTCTCGGCCTTGGCCAGGTCCTTCGCCAGCCGGCCCCGCAGGGCCTCCAGATCCACCAGACCCTCAATCGGCAGCAGCACCTGCAGCTCGCCGCTCACCCCCGCCAGGGCTCGCTCGCCACCGCGGGCGGCGGCCGCCTCCGCATCCAGCACCTGCACCGAATCGGCCTTTGTGAGCGCAGCGATCTCGGCGGTGGCCTGTCGCAGCACGGCCGCCAGGTCGGCCCGGCCGCTCACTAACACCACCGGCGCCCCCTTGGAGGGCTTGAGCCCCGCCACCGCCCGCAGGTTGCGCACCACCCGGATCGCCTCGATCAGCTCGGCGAAGCGGGCCTCCAGGGCGTCGTCGAGCGCCGCCTCCGCCACCGCCGGCCAGGGCTGCAGGGCCAGGAACGTGCCCTCGGGCTCGCCGGTGAGGCCGTGCCACAGCTCCTCGCTCAGGTGGGGCATCAGCGGGTGCAGCAGCACCAGCAGCTCGGCCAGCACCTTCGCCAGCACCTGCCGCGCCGTGCGCTGATCCGCCAGGGCTTCGGCGCTGGGGTTCTCGCCCGGGTTGAGGCGCCGCTTGATCAGCTCCACATACCAGTCGCACACCTCGTTCCAGGCGAACTCGTAGAGCCCCTTGGCCGCCTCGCCCAGGCCATAGCTGCCATAGCGCTCGGCGGTTTCCCTGTTCACCCGCGCCAGGCGCGAGAGGATCCAGCGGTCGGGCAGCTGCAGCGTTTGCGGATCCGGATCGCCCAGGCTCGCGGGCGTCTCGCCGCCCAGGTTCATCAGGGCGAAGCGGGTGGCGTTCCAGAGCTTGTTGGCGAAGTTGCGCGAGGCCTCCACCGTGGCCGAGGCGTCGCTGTCGCGGTCGTAGTCGAGGCGGATGTCCTGGCCGGCGCCCGCCACCTCGCGCACCAGGGCGAAGCGCAGGGCGTCGGCGCCGTAGCGATCGATCAGCGGCAGCGGATCGATGCCGTTGCCCGCGCTCTTGCTCATCTTGCGGTTGTTCTCATCCCGCACCAGGCCGTGGATGTACACGTCGCGGAAGGGCATCCGGCCGGTGAAGGCGCCGGCCATCATCGTCATCCGGGCCACCCAGAAAAAGATGATGTCGAAGCCGGTCACCAGCACGCTGGTGGGGTACCAGGTGGCCAGATCGGCGTTGCTCTCATCCGGCCAGCCCAGGGTGGAGAAGGGCCACAGGCCGCTGGAGAACCAGGTGTCGAGCACGTCCGGGTCCTGCTCCAGCTGCAGCGCCCGGCCGGCCGCTGCGCTGGCGGCGCCGAACTGCGCCTCGGCCTTCGCCTTGGCCTCCGCCTCGTCGCGGGCCACCACGTAGGGGGTGGAGTCAGTGATCACGCCATTGGTTTCGCTCACCACGAACCAGGCGGGGATGCGGTGGCCCCACCACAGCTGGCGGCTGATGCACCAGTCGCGGATGCCCGTGAGCCAGTCGCGATACACCTTGCTCCAGCGCTCCGGCATGCCGCGGCGAGGTCTTCCGACCTGAGCGATTGGACCCGAGCAGACAATTGCGCCGGGATTTCTTTTCGCTGATAGCCCTCGGCCTTCAATTCCCTTGCGACGTCGGACAGCAGCTTGTTCAGCCAGTAGTCGGGATCGTTCTTGACGCCCCGAGTGCCGCGGCCCCCCTTGCGGCGGCGGCGACTGTTCTTCAAGGCGGACTTGAGACTCTTGATCTCCTTTTCGATTCGTTCCACCCTTCGCGGCTGCGTGGCACCCACGGCGTCCGCAAGTGCCATCGCCCCCGCCGCGG
>JBJTUJ010000077.1:0-11027 GCA_046080685.1 Cyanobium sp.
CGACGCCCACGGCCCCGGCTCGACGCGGTGCACAACCTGATCGCCAGCCGACCGGCGCAGCTCCCCTGGCGGGTGGCGGGGTACGACAGCAGCGACGGACTGGCGGCAGCGGTGCGCGCGATCGCGGCGGCCAGCGGTTGCGGGGCGGTGCTGGATCGGGCGCGGCTGCCCCTGGATGGGGCCATGGTGGCCCTGCCGCAGGCCGAGGCCTGGTGCCTGGGGGGCGGTGAAGACTTCGAACTGGTGCTGGCCCTGCCGGGGGCCTGGGCCGAAGCCCTGGTGGCGACCCTGCCGGACAGCCGCCCGTTTGGAGAACTCGCGGCAGGGAACCCGGGAGATCTGCTCTGGAGCAGCGGGGGAACGGCGAAGGCTGCGTGCGGGGGCTATCAGCACTTCCATGGAAAGGTCCCCGTTTCCTGAGGCCCGTCAAAGCCTGCAGGGAACGGGGACTTCATCTGCCGGGGACAGGGCGCGACGGGCTCACTTCCAGTTGCGGGCCACCACTTCGGCGAGGTCAACAACCCGCTGGCTGTAGCCCCACTCGTTGTCGTACCAGGAGATCACCTTCACCATGTTGCCGTCCATCACCAGGGTGAGGTCGGCATCCACGATCGTGGATTCATCCGTGCCGGCGTGATCGGTGGAGACCAGGGGCAGATCGCAGTATTTGATGATGCCCTTCATGCCGTTTTCAGCAGCGGCCTTGAAGATGCCGTTCACCTCTTCCTTGGTGGTGGCGCGGCTCACCTCAAGCACCATGTCGACCACCGACACATTGGGGGTGGGAACGCGCAGGGCGATGCCGTTGAGCTTGCCCTTCATCGGCGGGTACACCAAAGCCACAGCGGTGGCGGCGCCGGTGCTGGTGGGAACGATGTTCACAGCGGCGGCGCGGGCGCGGCGCAGATCGCGGTGGGAGGCATCGAGAATGCGCTGGTCACCCGTGTAGCTGTGGGTGGTGGTCATCATGCCCTTCACGATCCCGAGGGATTGGTCGAGCACCTTCACCAGCGGTGCCATGCAGTTGGTGGTGCAACTGGCATTGCTGATGATGTCGAAGTCTTCGTGGCGGTATTGATCAGCATTGACGCCCACCACGAAGGTGCCCACGCCCTCACCCTTGCCCGGGGCGGTGATCAAGACCTTCTTGGCACCGGCCTCGATGTGCTTGCCGGCACCCTTCTGGTCAATGAACACACCGGTCGCCTCGATCACCAGATCAACCCCCCATTCCTTCCAGGGGAGATTGAGGGGGTTGCGGTCGGAGAAGCACTTGATCGGCCTCCCGTTGACGATGATCTCATCATCGGTGTGGCTCACCTCCGCATCGCGGATGTGGCCGAGCATCGTGTCGTACTGGAGCAGGTGGGCGTTGGTCTTCGGATCCGAGGTGTCGTTCAGACCCACCACTTCGATGCCGGTGTTGGCCCCGCGGCTGAGCCAGCAGCGCATGAAGTTGCGACCGATGCGGCCGAATCCATTGATCGCAACCTTCAGAGTCATGGCGAAAAGCGGCGGAACCCGCTAGCAAGGGGGGAATTCGGCTGCTGATCCTACAGAAATAGGGGGCCGCCCCCCTGGAGGCCCGCGGCCAATGCCTCCTGAACCCGCAGCAACTCGTAAAGCCAGGCGGGAGGTTCCCGCCCTATTTTCAGCCCATCCCAGCGACGGATCCCGTTCCATGCTCGACCGCCAGCGACCACTCCACTTCATCGGAGTCGGCGGCATCGGCATGTCGGCCCTGGCGGGGATCCTGGCGGCGCGCGGCTTCCGGGTCAGCGGCTCCGATCCCCGCCGCAACGCCGTCACCGACCGGCTGCGGGCCGACGGCGTGCGGGTGTTCGGCGAGCAGGGAGCCGCGACCCTGCGCACCCTCGCGGGCGAACCTGGGGAGGATCCCCTGGTGGTGGTGAGTTCGGCCGTGCCGGACTCGAACCCCGAGCTCGCGGAGGCCCGGCGCCAGGGGCTGGAGGTGGTGCACCGCTCCGACGTGCTGGCGGCGCTGATCAACGATCAGCCCTCGATCACCGTCGCCGGCAGCCATGGAAAGACCACCACCAGCACCTTGATCGCCACCCTGCTGGATGCCACCGGCCGGGACCCCACGGCGGTGATCGGCGGCATCGTGCCCGCCTTCGGCAGCAATGGCCGCCATGGCAGCGGTGCGTTGCTGGTGGCCGAGGCCGACGAGTCGGACGGCTCCCTGGTGAAGTTCCGCGCCCACCTCGGCGTGATCACCAATCTCGAGCTCGATCACACCGACCACTACCCCAACCTCGAGGCCCTGATCGCCACCCTCCAGCGCTTCGCCGCCGGATCCCGGAGCCTGCTGGCCAACCGCGACTGCCCGATCCTGCGCGAGCACTTCGACGCCCAGGCCTGGTGGTCCACCAAGAACTCCGAAGGGGTGGACTTCGCCGCCATCGCGCTGGAGGAGCGGGGCGACGGCACCACCGCTGAGTTCTTCGAGAACGGCCTCTCCCAGGGCCGCTTCGAGCTGCCCCTGCCCGGCCGCCACAACCTCGACAATGCCACCGCCGCCCTGGCCGCCTGTCGGCTCGAGGGCGTTCCCTTCGAAGAACTGCGCCAGGCCATGGCCCGGCTGCAGCCGCCGGGACGCCGCTTCGATTGCCGCGGCCTCTGGCAGGAGCGGATCGTCGTCGACGACTACGCCCACCACCCCAGCGAGGTGGCCGCCACCTTGAGCATGGCCCGGCTGATGGTGGCGAGCGGTCGCAGCCCGCTTCCGCGCACCCCCCAGCGCCTGGTGGCGGTGTTCCAGCCCCATCGCTACAGCCGCACAGCCCAGTTCCTGGACGGCTTCGCCAAGGCGCTCACCGGCGCCGATGTGGTGCTGGTGGCGCCGCTCTATGCCGCCGGCGAGGCCCCCCTTCCCGGCGTGAGCAGCGACCACCTGGCCCAGGCGGTGCGGCTGCTCGCCCCCCACCTGCCGGTGGAGGTGGCCGGCAGCCTCGACGAACTGGCCGCGCGGGTGGCGGCAGTGAGCCGCCCGGGCGACCTGGTCCTGGCCATGGGCGCCGGTGACGTGAACGGCCTGTGGGAGCGGCTCAGCGCCCTCGACGAACGGGGGCGTCCCACGGCGCTGGCCGCCTGATGGCCGCTGCGATGGCGCCCCCGGAGAGCCTCCGTCAGGCCGTCCCCCTGCTCGACTACACCACCTGGAAGGTGGGGGGGCCGGCGGAATGGTTCGCCGAACCCGCCGAGCGGGCCCAGCTGATCGCCCTTGCAGCCTGGGCGGCATCCGAAGCCCTCGATTTCCGCTGCATCGGCGCCGGTTCCAACCTCCTGGTGGCCGATACCGGCCTGCCGGGCCTGACCCTCTGCAATCGCCGCCTCCAGGGCAGCGTGCTCGACGCCGGCGAGGGCTGGGTGGAGGCCGAGGCCGGCGAACCGATCCCAACCCTGGCCCGCAAGGCCGCCCGGGCCGGCCTGGCCGGCCTGGAGTGGGCCGTCGGCATCCCAGGCACCGTGGGAGGTGCCGTGGTGATGAACGCCGGGGCCCAGGGCGGCTGCACAGCCGAGTGGCTGCACTCGGTGGAGGTGATCGATCCCGCCCGCACCTCCACGCCGTTCACGCTGATGGCGGCCGACCTCGACTTCGCCTACCGGCACAGCCGCCTGCAGCAGGAGCCTCTGCTGGTGCTGGCGGCCCGCTTCCACCTGGAGCCCGGCCATGACCCCACCGAGGTGACGGCCCGCACCAGCGCCAACCTGCACAGCCGCACCAGCACCCAGCCCTACCAGCAGCCCAGCTGCGGCAGTGTCTTCCGGAACCCGGAACCGGCCAAGGCCGGCCGGCTGATCGAGGCCCTTGGCCTCAAGGGAACGGCCATCGGCGGCGCCCAGGTGTCGCCGATCCATGCCAACTTCATCGTCAACACCGGCGGCGCCACCGCCGCCGACGTGGCCGCCCTGATCCAGCTGGTGCAGGAACGGGTGCGCGCGGGCCACGGGGTGGAGCTCCATCCCGAGGTGAAGCGGCTGGGCTTCGACTGATCCCGGAGCCGGCTGATCCGAACCGCGGCCGGTCGGGCCCTAGCCTGCGTTCAACTCCTCCACGCAGCAGATGGCTGGCTTCGGACTCCCCAACTTCGGTCAGCTCACGGAGGCCTTCCGCAAGGCCCAGCAGATCCAGCAGGATGCCCAGAAGCTCCAGGATGAGCTCGATGCCATGGAACTGGAGGGTTCCAGCGCCGATGGCCGCGCCAGCGTCTGGCTGTCCGGCAACCAGCAGCCCCTGAAGGTGCGGGTGAGCCCGGAGCTGGCGGCCGCCGGCAGCGAAGCCACCGAAACCGCCGTACTCGAAGCCCTGAAGAAGGCCTACGAGCTTTCCACCACCACCATGCGGGAACGCATGGAAGCCCTCACCGGCGGCCTTGATCTCAATCTGCCGGGCCTGGGGGGCTGAGCACCGCCGGGCCTTCCTCTCCGTCCTCCCCCTGCTGACGCCGACGGCGGCGGGAGGTTCGTCGCAACCGCGGGTCGAGCAGCGGCTCCAGCCGGTCGCCCCGACGGCGCAGCCCGGCTTCAGGGGGTCGGTCACGGCCGGCATCCGGGCGGGACTCCAGTTCCACCAGACACTGGCCGTAAAGGCCATAGCGATCCCAGTCGGAGCCCATGGCGCAGCCGGGATCACCCTGATGGCGGCAGTTGCGGAAGCGGCAGGGGTTCGCCGCCAGAACCTGCCTGAGCTCCGGGAACGCCAGGGCCAGGGCATGGGGATCCCGCGGGAGCTCGGGGCGGTTGAAGCCTGGGGAATCGGCCAGCAGCGCCTCGCCACCGGCGTCGGGAATCGGAAACAGCTCGACGTGGCGGGTGGTGTGCCGCCCCCGCCGCAGCCGGCCCGAAACGGCCTCGGTGCGCAGGCTGAGGTCGGGCAGGAGGGCATTGAGAAGGCTGCTCTTGCCCACCCCGGAAGGCCCGCAGAGCACGGCGATGCCAGGCACGGCCAGAAGGGCCCGCAGGACCTCCAGGCCCTGGCCGCTGCGGGTGGAGATCGCCTGCACGGGATAGCCCCAGCCGCTGACGCGCCCGCTCCACGCCGCCACCCCCTCCGGGGAGATCAGATCGGCCTTGGTGAGCACCAGCTCCACCGGCCGGCCGGTGGCCTCGGCGGTGATCAGGAAGCGGGTGAGCTGGAGGGCATCGAGTTCGGGCTCCCGCAGGGCCACCACCACCACCACCCGGTCCACGTTGGCCACCGCCGGCCGCATCAGCAGGCTGTGGCGCGGTTCGAGGGCGGCGACGGCGCCCCTGCCGTCCGGCCAGTGGATGCCGTCCACGGTCACCCGATCCCCCACGCAGATGATCTGGCCGCTCTTGCCCAGGCGGGTGCGGCGGGTGCACAGCAGGTCGGTCTCGCCGCTGGGGCCGGGCCGGTCGAGCCGGACCCGGCAGAAGTTGGCCTGCAGGGCCAGCACCCGTCCCGTCCGCACCGACGTCGCTGTCACGGGTGGCGTCGTCCCCCGGGGCGCTCAGCCCCCACGCCGCACCCTGAGCCGCACCGCCGGCTCGCCCGCTTCAGGCAGCAGGGGCTCGACCGCCACCTCGTGGCCTTCGCCCCGCAACCCCTCGGCCACCATCCGTTCAGGCTCGCCGGCGTCGAGATCCACCTGGAGCAGCTGCCCAGGGGCGAGGCCCTCGAGCGCCAGGCGGCTGCGCACGTAGTTGAGCGGGCAGGGGGTGCCGCGCAGATCGAGGCGGGCAGCGGGGTCGGGCATGGTCAGCCGAACAGGCCCCCGAACAGCCCGCTCTTGTGATGGGGCCGCTGACCCTTCTTGGTGTGATGGCCCGCCAGCTGCTCCAGCAGCTCCCGTTCCTCGCCGCTGAGGCGGGTGGGTAGCGACACCTTGACGGTGAACTGGTGATTGCCGCGGGCCACGGGATTGCCCAACCGCGGCACACCCTTGCCCTTGAGGGTGATCACGGCGCCGGGCTGGGTGCCGGCGGGGATCTCCAGCGGCTCCGGGCCATCCACGGTTTCCACCTCGATCGTGTCGCCGAGGATCGCCTGCAGGTAGTTGATCGAGACGTCCGACTGGATGGTGACCCCGTCGCGCTGCAGGTGGGGGTGGGCCTTGACGCCGAGAAAGACGTAGAGATCGCCCGGAGCACCGCCGCGCTGACCCGCGTTCCCCTCGTTCGCCACCCGCACCCCCTTCGGCAACTTCACCCAGGTGTTGCCCTGTCCCACCTGTGACGGCAGCGGCCAGGTGATCGCCGATCCCTGCGGCGACTGCAACGGCCTCGGTCTGCAGCAGGTGGCCAAGAAGCTGCGCATCAACATCCCAGCCGGCGTCGACACCGGCACCCGCCTGCGGGTGGGCCAGGAGGGCAACGCCGGCCAGCGGGGCGGGTCGGCCGGGGATCTCTACGTCTTCCTCACCGTCCAGTCCCACCCCCAGCTGCGCCGCGACGGCGTGACGATCCATTCCGAGGTCTCGCTCAACTACCTCCAGGCGATCCTGGGCGACACGATCGAGGTCGAGACCGTCGACGGCCACGAGCCGCTGGAGATTCCCCCCGGCACCCAGCCCGGGGCCGTCATCACCCTCCAGGGCAAGGGGGTGCCCCGACTCGGCAATCCGGTGGCCCGCGGCAACCATCAGTTCACCATCAAGGTGCAGCTGCCCACCAAGCTCAACAATGAGGAGCGCCAGCTGCTCGAACAGCTGGCCGGACACCACACCAGCAAGGGCCAGCGCCATCACCACAAGAGCGGCCTGTTCGGCGGCCTGTTCGGTTGAGCGTCATGGGCGGCTCGCCGGTGGCCCTCGACCTGCGGGGAACCCCCTGCCCGGTGAATTTCATCCGGGCCCGCCTGGCCCTCGAGCCCCTGCCGCCGGGAAGCTGGCTGCGGATCGACCTGGATGGGGGGGAGCCGGAGCAGATGGTGAGCGAGGGTCTGAGGAACGAGGGCCACACGGTGGAACGGGTCGACCCGTCGCCCTTCGCCCCCGGGGACGGGGTACGGCTGCTGGTGCGACGGGATGGGGGCTGAGCCCCTGCCGGGTCGGGTGGTGGCCCTGCAGGCTAACTACTGCCTGGTGAGCCTCGATGGCCCCTGTGAGCCCGGGGGCGACGGCTCCGAGCCCTGGCGAGACGGCTGCCTGCTCTGCACCCGTCGCACCCGCCTCGACAAGAGCGGCCTGCAGGTGTGCGTGGGTGATCGGGTGACGGTGGCGGCCGTCGACTGGCGGGCCCGACGGGGGGCGGTGGTGGGTCTCGAACCCCGCCACAGCCTGCTGGAGCGGCCGGCGGTCGCCAACGTGAGCCGGGTGGTGGTGGTGGTGGCCGTGGCCGAACCCGGCCTCGACCCCCTGCAGCTGACCCGTTTCCTGATCACCGCCTAGGCCACCGGCCAGCCGGTGCAGGTGGTGCTCAGCAAGGCCGACCTGCTGCCGGCGGACGAGGTGCGGGCCTGGTGCCGCCGGCTGGAGGGCTGGGGCTACGGCACCGTGGCGGTTTCGACCCGCAGCGGCGAGGGCCTGGAGGCGCTGCGGGGCCAGCTGGCCGAGCCGGGCATCGCCGTGCTCTGCGGCCCCTCCGGCGTGGGCAAGAGCAGCCTGCTCAATGCCCTGGCCCCGGCCCTGGAGCTGCGCGTCGCCGCCGTCTCCGGGCGCCTGCGCCGGGGACGCCACACGACCCGGCATGTCGAATTGTTTCCCGTGGCCCCGGGGGCCCTGCTGGCCGATTCACCCGGCTTCAACACCCCCGCCCTTCCCGCCGACCCCCAGACCCTGGCGGCGGCCTTCCCGGAATTGCTGGCCCGCCTCCAGGCCACCCCCTGCCGTTTCGCCAACTGCCGCCACCTGGGCGACCCCGGCTGTGCCGTGGGGGACGGCTGGGACCGCCAGGCGATCTATGGCCGCTGCCTGGAGGAGGTGGAAGGGGCCGCGGCGGCCCGCTCCCGCGGCGGCCAGGGGCGCCAGGGGGAGCGGGGCCTGCGTCAGCGGGGCGACCGGCTCGAACCGCTGCTCGATCCCCAGCTGCGCCGCTCGTCCCGCAGCACCCGGCGTCAGGGGCTGGAGCAGGACCTGCCGGCGCTGGAGGGGGACCTCAGTTCCCCAGACCGGGAAGATTCAGATCCAGACCCCCGGTGAGGGTTTCCATGCGCTCGCGCATGGTGCCGGTGGAGACCTCGTAGGCCTTGCAGAGGGCCGCCAGCACGGCCGCCTCGACCGTCTCGACGGGCTCGGCGAGCAGCTCGGGGCTCAGCTCGACCCGCAGGGGCTGCTGGTTGCCGGAGAGCCAGACGCTGGCGCGGCCCTCGGGGTCGCTGCCCTGCAGTTCCATCTCATCGAGCTCCTCCTGGAGCTTCTGGGCGTCCTGCTGAATCTGCTGGGCCTTGCGGAAGGCCTCGGTCAGCTGTCCGAAATTGGGAAGTCCGAAGCCGGCCATGCCAGGTGTCGTCGTATGGGGCCAGGCTAGAACCCCAGCCGTTGGACCTCCGGGTGCAGCCGCACCCCGCGGCTCTCCAGCACCCGCTGCTGCACCAGCCGGATCAGGGCGTCGATGTCGGCGGCGGTGGCGGCCCCGGTGTTGACGATGAAGTTGGCGTGGATCGGGGACACCTGGGCCTCGCCGATGGCGAGTCCCTTGAGGCCGAGGGATTCGATCAGCTGGCCGGCCTTGAGCGGTTCGGGATTGCGGAATACGCTGCCGCAGCTGGGTTGCTGGTAGGGCTGGGTGCTGGTGCGGCTCTGCAGGTTTGCGCTGGTGCGGGCGCTGAGCACCGCCGGGTCGTGGCCGGGCTCCAGCCGGAAGCGGGCCGAGAGCACCAGCAGCGGCTCCTCCTGCAGGCGGCTGTGGCGGTAGGCGAAGGCCAGATCGCCGGCGGCCAGCTCGAAGGGGGCGTCGGGCCGGCGGGGATCCAGCACCCGCACCGACACCAGCCACTCGGCGGTGCAGCCCCCCTGGGCGCCGGCATTCATCACTACCGCCCCTCCCACCGTGCCGGGAATGCCGACGGCCCACTCCAGCCCCCGCAGGCCGCTGCGGGCCGCCTTGCGGGCCAGGGTGGGGATCGGTTCGCCCGCCTCGGCCTCCACCCAGCCCTCGCCAGGGTCCAGGCGGCTGCCCTGCAGCCGCCGGTTGCAGAGGGTGAGACCATCGAGGCCGCTGTCGGCGATCAGCAGATTGGAGCCCGCGCCGATGCAGCGGAAGGGAAGACCCGAGGCCGCCGCCCAGGCGGCATGGGCGATCAGCTCGCCCTGGTCGGCGGGTTCGGCGAACCAGGCGGCCGGCCCGCCCACCTTCCAGGTGGTGTAGTCCCGCAGGGCGACCGCGGCCCGGGTCTGGCTGGGCGGGGCCGTCGCCATCCCCTCAGGCCACCAGCGCGGTGGGACGACCCCGTTCGTCGAGGGCCCCCAGACGGTCCCAGAGGCTGTTGACGTCGCCGGCCCCCATGGCCAGCACCAGGTCGCCGGGGCCGGTGCCGCTGGCCACCAGCTCCGCCAGCGCCTCCATGCTGGCGGCCACCGCCACCGGCAGGTCGGGGGCGAGGGCCCGCACCGCCTCGGCTAGGGCGGGGCTCGAGATCCCCGCCATCGGGGCTTCGCCGGCCGCGTAAAGGGGCGCCAGCAGCACCGCGTCGGCCCTGGTCAGGGCGTCGGCGAAATCGTCCAGGAACTGGGCGGTGCGGGTGTAGCGATGGGGCTGGAACACCGCCACCAGCCGCCGGGGCACCAGCGGCAGCGGGCTGCGGCCGCTCTCCACCATCAGCCGGGCCATGGCCAGGGTGGCCGCCACTTCGCTGGGGTGGTGGGCGTAGTCGTCGACGATCGCCCGGTCCTGCCAGAGGCCGCGGCAGTCGAAGCGGCGGCCGGGAGGGCGCAGGCCCGCCACCGCCCGGCGCAGGTCCTCGAAGGGCACGCCCTCCAGCCGGCAGGCCGCCATGGCGGCCACGGTGTTGCTCAGGTTGTGGCGGCCGGGCAGGGGCACCTCCAGGGTGCCGAGCGCCTCCCCGTGCTCATACCAGGTGGCCAGGGTGCCGTCGCCCCGCTCCTCCAGGGGGATGGCGGCGAAGTCCACGCCTTCGCTGCTGCAGGTCGACCACCAGCTGGTGGCCTGGAAGTGCTCAAGCAGCACCGGGCAGTCCCGGTTGGCCAGCAGGGTTGTGCAGCCGCCGGCGAAGTGCTGCAGGGTGGCCACCAGGGCGGCCAGATCCGGGTAGTGGTCGGTGTGGTCGAGCTCCACGTTGGTGAGCAGCCCCAGCCGGGGCCGGAACTTCACCAGGGAGCCGTCCGACTCGTCGGCCTCGGCCACCAGCAGCCGGCCCTGGCCGTGGCGGCCGTTGCTGCCGAAGGCGGGCACGATCCCGCCGATCACGGCGGTGGGGTCCTCGCCGACGGCCTCCAGGAGCGTGGCGATCAGGGTGCTGGTGGTGGTCTTGCCGTGGCTGCCGGCCACCGCGATCGAGGGCTGGGCATTGATCAGGGCCGCCAGCACGTCGGAGCGGTGCACGATCGAGAGACCGCGCCGCCGGGCCTCGGCCAGCTCCTGGTTGGCGGCGGGCACCGCCGAGCTGATCACCACCAGGGGATGCGCCACCTCCCCGCTTTCCGTCCCGCCTTCCGGCCGATCGAGGACGGCGAGGACCGCGGTGATCGTGGCGGCGGTCTGCTCCTGGAACACCCGCACGCCGGCGCTTCCCAGCCGCTCCAGCACAGGACTGGGACGGGGGTCGGAGCCGCTCACCTGGAAGCCCCTTTCCGCCAGGATCCCTGCCAGGGCGGACATGCCGATCCCCCCGGCTCCGATGAAGTGGAGCGGCTGACGGTGATCGAGCTTCGGGATCAAGGGGGACTCCAGGCCACGCCGAAAATAACGGCAGCCCGGCCCTCCCCCCTCTGCGAGATACTGCGCTTTGCCGACCGTCCGATCCGGGGCCTGTGGCTGCGGGCAAGAGCAGGACCACATTTCTGTATGATCGGCAGCCAAAATCCCCCCTTGCTAGCGGGTCCCACCGCTTTCTGCCATGACCTTGCGCGTTGCGATCAATGGAT
>JBJTUJ010000078.1:0-4872 GCA_046080685.1 Cyanobium sp.
ATCCCCCGAGCAGTCGCCGCGCCATCCCGCTCGCGTGATCGCCCAGGTGATGGAACTCGGCGACTTCGACAGCGTGCTGCAGCGGGCCCAGCCGGGTTGGTTTTCGCCCCGCTCCTGGACCTGCTGGCAACGCAAGCTCGCCCTGGCCCCCTCCGGCACGGTGCCGCCCCTGCCCCAGCGCCGCTTCGGGGCATGAGGGCCTTCTGCCCCCGCCTGGAGATCCTGCCGGAAGAGCAACGCAGCCTCTGGCCAACGCTGGCGGCTCTCGCCCCTGGATCTGCTCGCCACGAAGTTGAAGGTGCTGTTGCAGCGGGCTGAACGCAAGGACGATCTCGATGTGGCCAGCCTGCTTGAAGCCAGACTGTCGCTGGCCGATGGCCTGGCTGCCGCCAATGCGCTCTACGGTCGCGCCTTCCCGCAGGAGGAAGCCCTCAAGGCGCTCGTGACCTTCGCCGACGGCGACCTGCCTGAGCTACCGATATCCGTCCAGGGGCGCCTGGAGGCGGCGGTGCTGGCGGTCGACGCCCTGCCCGGCTGCCAGCGCTCTGCCCTGGGTCTCAGTGGGTTCTCCCCAAACGCTTGAAGCCGTCAGGTGCAGGGAAGCTTGGAGATCTGCGTCGGTGGCTGACCAAGGCGTGGTTCTGGGGCCCAAGCGGAGGTGTGGTTTCTGGCCCATGTGCTCCAGCTGAGCCAGTGCGCCACATCAAGCAGCGCACGGCCTGGAGGTGATGCGTAGACGCGACCTGGAGGGCGTGGTGCCTCTGGGCGTCGAAGGCATGCCAGCCAGCCGGATGGATCAGCGGGCCGCCAGCCAGGTCGTCAGGTCGGCAGGACCATTGAAATCCAGCAGGGCTTCCGCCAGCGCCTCCAGCTGCTCAAGCGGCAGTGCCTGGATCCTGGCAGTGGTTTCTGGATTCAGGGGGCCGCAGCGGCGGTTCAGGAGGCGCAGGGTCACAGCTGTCTCGCCTTCCTGAACGCCCTCCTGGCGGCCTTCAAGTCGGCCCTGGCCAAAAATCTCCTGATAGGCCACGCTCTGCGTGAACTTATCGATGGTGATGCTGCCCATGGCGCAGAGCTCGGAGATGGAACGGCCGTTGAATCTGCTGATGAGCGTAGCGGCGATCACATCGGCCAGATCCCGCTCCTGGCCCGTGCCGGCCACCTCAGCGCGGATGGCGGCGCTGCTGGCGGAGATCTGCTCCTCCGGCTGCACCAGCAGCGCCAGGGCCTTGAGCAGCGGCGGCGCGCTCGGATCGGCGGCGGCGGCCTCCAGCTCGATCCACTGCACCCGTTCCCGCAGGAATTCAGCCACCGCCGCCGGCCGTCCGAAGTTCAGCTGGCGATTGGGGCAGAGCACCACCACCTGCCAGTGCTCGATCTGCGCCTCCTGCTCGATCAGCATCGCGCTCTCGGCATAGAGCCGCCGCAGAAAACCTGGGTTGGCCTGCATCTGGGCCTCAAGGATCACCGCCGGCTGCTGTGGCTGCTCGCCTGCGGCTTCCCCAGCGGCTGCAACCGGTACCTGGAGCAAGCCATCCAGCCGCCGCTCCCGTTCTTTCAGCACCGGCGCGGAGAAGCGATAGCCACCGTCGCCGGCCGCCAGCTCGGGCAGCAGCTCCAGGATTCGGTCGGGGTGTTGCTGAAACACCCAGTAGAAGAGCTTGTCACTGGCGGCCATGGCTGCTGAACCGGTGCTCGCAGGGTGCGGCCAGGATCCCATCGGGCTGGGCTGCGGCTGTCGGGCGCCTCTGTCAGAGCAGCCGCCCTCGATTGAGCGGATCTCGTTCATGGAATGGCCTCCTGCTTGATGTCTGGCAGCGCCGGACGGCATTGGGAGTTTGCTGAAAAACCAGACCTGCGCGAAAATGGGACAACTGCCCACCAGAGATGCGAGGTCAGCGGGAGCGCAGCGGCTCCCTGTTCTCCTATGTGTCGATCGAGGAGCGGATCCCGGCCAGTCATCCGCTGCGGCGGATCCGGAAACTGGCTGATCAGGCCCTTGATCGATTGAATCCCACCTTCTGTGCGCTGTACGCCGCAGAAGGCCGGCCCTCAATTCCGCCCGAGCAACTGCTGCTGGCCTCGTTGCTACAGGCGTTCTACGGGATCCGTTCGGAGCGGTTGCTGCTGGAGCAGCTGCACTACAACCTGCTGTTCCGCTGGTTTGTGGGGCTCAGCCCGGATGATCCGATCTGGCATCCCACCACATTCACCCTTACATCGGCCGTAGGCCGATCGTGCCGGAGGCACTAGAACAGGGAGCGGCTCCTCAATGACCAGGTGATGGGGAAGTTCCTGGAGAAGCTGATGGGAGCTGCCGAGGTCAAGCCGCTGCTTAGCGACGAGCACTTCTCGGTGGATGGCACCCTGCTGCAAGCCTGGGCGTCGCATGCCTCGCTGGAGCGGGTCGACGGAGAGGAGGACCCACCGCCACCGCCGTCAGGCCCTTGGCGAGGGTTTTGGCGCTCCAAAGCCCGACAGGAAGCGGGCGAAAAGCGATTTCAGGGGCATCAAGCTCAGCAACAAGACCCATCGCTCCCCTGTCGATCCCGACGCGCTGCTGTGCCGGAAATCCAAGGCCCACCCGGCACTCCCCAGCTACCGGGGCCATGTGCTCATGGACAACCGCCATGCCCTGATCGTCGATTGCAAGGTGACGCAAGCGGTGGGCACCGGGGAGCGGGATGCCGCCAAAGCGATGGCGGCGGATCGTCCCGGTGCCCACCAGAAGACCATCGGTGCCGACAAGAACTACGACACCAGGGGCTTTGTCGCTGAGATGCGTCGCATCGGTGTCACACCGCACGTTGCGCAGAACACTGCCCGCTCTGGATGTTCGGCCATTAATGGGCGCACCACGCGCCACGAGGGCTACGCCCAATCGATCAACGCCCGCCGCGGCATCGAGAAGGTGTTTGGCTGGATCAAACAGTGGGGTGGTCTGCGCCAGTTCAAGCTGCGCGGCACCGAAAAGGTGAGTGCAGTGTTTGTGCTGCACGTGATCGCCTACAACCTGATCCGCCTGGGCAACCTGCTCAAACCGGCGATGGCGGCGGCATGAACAGGTGGTTGCCCAGAAGTGTGGCCAGGCGACAGCGATCAGGGAGCCCAAACAGGCCAAAACGCATGAAACCGACCGTTCGGAACCGCTGAACCGCCGAAAAGCAGTCCGAACAGAGGCAGATCAGCTCTCAGGAGGGAAAAACGCTGCCGTTTAGGCTGTTTTTCCGCAAACTCCTAACCCCCGAATCTCAGACCCTCCCCTCCCCCTCCAGTCGCGACCTGGCGGCCGCAATCCCCTCAACCCCCCGGGCCAGGGCCTCCCGGCTGGTATGCACCGAATGGCTTCCCAGCACCAGCGGGTGGTCGTGAAGCACGCCGCTGCCCAGCAGCAGCCTGCAGGGTTCGATCGCCTCGATCACCACGTCGCCTTCCCCCGGTTCCAGTACCACCAGCTCATCGCCCAGCGCTTCCCCCGCCACCAGCGCCCTGCCCCGTTACGCGAACACCCAGGCCACGCTGTGACCAAGAGGCGGCTGGAAAGTCCAGCTCTCGCCCTCGGCCAGCACCCCATCGAGATACAGCACAGGAGAGGGTGCAGGGATCGGGTTGCTGCTCTCGCCGTAGCGGCCGAGCAGCATCCGAACGTTACCCAGCTGGGGCACCGCCTCCGGGGCCACTTTGATCCCCTGATCGGGGCCGTTTTCCAGCTCGGGTGGCAGGGCCAGCCACAGCTGGAAGGAAGTGACCGTGGGGCCGTGGGGATGGATCCGGCCCTGGTGCCAGATGCCGCCGCCGGCGCGCATCCACTCCAACCCCGTGGCTTTCACCAGTCCCTGCTGGCCGGCGGTGTCCTCGTAGGCCATATCGGCATCCAGGGCATAGGTGAGGGTGGCGATGCCGGAGTGGGGGTGCCAACCGAATCCCGCGCCATCGGCCACGGGCCCATTGATGAAATCCAGAAACACGAACGGTTTGATCCGCTCGCTGATCGGATCACCGGGGCTGACCATGCGGCGGATGAAACCGTGCTGCTGCCCGCGCGTGCTGGCTTCGATGCGGCGGTTGGTCATGAACCCTCGGGAACGGCGAGAACGGCAGCCAGGGCCGCCGCGATGAGCGGCCGATTCAGATGCAGGGCTCAGGCGCTCGTCTTGGCGTTACTGCATCGCAGAACGGCTTGTTGCCTGAGGCCCCGCAGTTGCAGAGGTAAACGGTCTTCTCCTCCTCGAGCTTGAGGATGTGAGGGGCATGGCGGAGAGCTGGTGGTTGGTGGCGGAGCGCTTCGATGTGGCCATCAGGGCCGGGCACCTCGCCGATTCCAGCCTGATCGCCAGGCGGATCGGCTGCTCCCCCCACCGCGTCGTTGCCAGTCCTGCCTGACTGGCCCGTCACGGGGCCCTGCACTGCCCATCGGATCTGGCTTCCCATGCCTGTCTGCGCTTCACGCGCTCCGGCATCGAGCTGCGCGACCGCTGGCCGTTCGGGGCTGGAGCCCGGCGCAGCGAAGTGTCGGTCAGTGGTCGTCAGGTGAGCGACGACCTTGTGGTGCTGCGCACGGCGGCGGAGCAGGGCCTTCATCGACTTCGTCCAGCCCCGTCTGACTCAGGCCCTGGCGGTTGCCGGCCTGGCGTGACGCCCAGCCTTGGCCTGCCCCGCAGAGCAGCGCGGATCGCCGCCGACTCGAGCAGCGGCGTGTTGTGATCGAGATCCCTCTCCACCAGCAGCTCAGCCACCCCCGGCCGGAAGGCGGCGTGCAGGGCCCGGGCATGCACCGAGGGCACCACCGCATCGAATTCGGCCGCCACGATCGTGGTGGGGGCCGTCACCTTGTGGGCCTCAGCCGCCGCATCCCAGCGGTCGCGCAACAGC
>JBJTUJ010000079.1:0-12141 GCA_046080685.1 Cyanobium sp.
CCCGTCTACGTGACGGAGCAGATGGTGGGCCACAAGCTGGGCGAATTCGCGCCCACCCGCACCTTCCGCGGCCACATCAAAGACAAGAAGGGAGGCCGCTGAACCGATGGCAAACATCAACTCCACCACCCAGGCCATCGCACACGGCCGCTACATCCGTGGCTCCGTGTCGAAGGTGCGCCGGGTTCTCGATCAGATCCGGGGTCGCACCTACCGCGACGCCCTGATCATGCTCGAGTTCATGCCCTACCGCTCCACCGGCCCCATCACCAAGGTGCTGCGCAGCGCGGTGGCCAATGCCGAGAACAACCTCGGCCTTGACCCCTCCACGCTCGTGGTGAGCCAGGCCAGCGCCGACATGGGACCCTCCATGAAGCGCTTCCGCCCCCGCGCCCAGGGCCGCGCCTACGCCATCAAGAAACAAACCTGCCACATCAGCATTGGTGTGGCGGCTCCTTCCGCCTGAACCCCGAGGACACCGACCGATGGGACACAAGATCCATCCAACCGGCCTGCGCCTGGGGATCACCCAGGAGCACCGGTCCCGCTGGTACGCCCCCAGCAAGACCTACCCGACCCTCCTCCAGGAGGACGATCGGATTCGCAAGTTCATCCACAAGAAGTACGCCGCCGCCGGCATCTCCGACGTGCTGATCGCCCGCAAGGCCGATCAGCTCGAGGTTGAACTCAAGACAGCACGCCCCGGCGTGCTCGTCGGCCGCCAGGGCAGCGGCATCGAGGAGCTGCGCAGCGGCATCCAGAAGACCCTCGGCGACGCCCACCGGCAGGTGCGCATCAACGTGGTCGAGGTGGAACGGGTCGACGCCGACGCCTACCTGCTGGCCGAGTACATCGCCCAGCAGCTGGAGAAGCGCGTCGCCTTCCGCCGTGTGATGCGCATGGCGGTGCAGCGGGCCCAGCGCGCCGGCGTGCTCGGCCTGAAGATCATGGTGGGCGGTCGCCTCAACGGCGCCGAGATCGCCCGCACGGAATGGACCCGCGAGGGTCGTGTTCCCCTGCACACCCTGCGGGCCGACATCGACTACGCCACCAAGGTGGCGACCACCACCTACGGGGTGCTGGGGATCAAGGTGTGGGTATTCAAGGGTGAGGTGCTCCCCGGACAGGCCCAGCAGCCGGCGGAAGCCGCGCCGCGTCGTCGGGTCGGACGGCAGCGCCAACAGTTCGAAGACCGCTCCAACGAGGAGTGAGGGAGGCCTGAATCATGCTGAGTCCAAGACGCGTCAAGTTCCGCAAACAGCAGCGCGGCCGCATGCGCGGCATCGCCACTCGCGGCAACACCATCGCCTTCGGGCAGTTCGCCCTGCAGGCCCAGGAATGTGGCTGGATCACCTCCCGCCAGATCGAGGCCAGCCGCCGGGCGATGACCCGCCACGTCAAGCGGGGCGGAAAGATCTGGATCCGGATCTTCCCTGACAAGCCAGTCACCATGCGCCCCGCCGAAACCCGGATGGGTTCCGGTAAGGGCAACCCGGAGTTCTGGGTGGCGGTGATCAAGCCGGGCCGGATCCTGTTCGAGATGGGCGGTGCCGAAATCACCCCTGAGATCGCCCGCGAAGCCATGCGCCTGGCGCAATACAAGCTTCCGGTGAAAACCAAGTTCCTCGCCCTCGAGGATCAGGAAGCGGCCGGCATCGAACCGGAAGCCACCCCTGAACCCGCCGCACTCGTGGAGTCCTGACCATGGCACGTCCCTCCATCGCCGACGTCCGCAAACTCGACGACGGCGAGATCACCGAACGGATCGACGCCACCCGGCGTGAGCTGTTCGATCTCCGCTTCCAGCAGGCCACCCGCCGCCTGGAGCACCCGCACCGCTTCAAGGAAGCCCGCATCAAGCTGGCCCACCTTCAGTCGGTGCTGCAGGAGCGCAAGCGCTCCTCCGCGTCCTGATCCCCCCCTCCAATCCCATGGCAGTCAAGGAAAGGGTCGGCACCGTCGTCAGCGACAAGATGGACAAAACGGTGGTGGTCGCGGTGGAGAACCGCTTCCCTCACCCCATCTATCAGAAGACCGTCAGCCGAACCACCCGTTACAAGGCCCACGACGAGCAGAACAACTGCCGCGTCGGCGACCGGGTCCGCATCACCGAAACCCGCCCCCTCAGCCGCACCAAGCGCTGGACGGTGGCCGAGGTGCTCTCCACCTCCACCAGTACCTGAGGAGGAACTCCCGATGATCCAGCAGGAAACCTTCCTCACCGTCGCTGACAACAGCGGCGCCAAGCGCATCCAGTGCATCCGCGTCCTGGGCACCAACCGTCGCTACGCCCACGTTGGCGATGTGATCGTGGCCGCCGTCAAGGACGCCATGCCCAACATGGGCGTCAAGAAGTCGGATGTGGTCAAGGCCGTTGTGGTCCGCACCCGGGCCACCCTCCGCCGTGACACCGGCAACTCGATCCGCTTCGACGACAACGCCGCGGTGATCCTGGGCAACGACAACAACCCCAAGGGCACCCGCGTCTTCGGGCCGGTCGCCCGTGAACTGCGCGAGCGCAACTTCACCAAGATCGTGTCCCTCGCCCCGGAGGTGATCTGAGATGGCCACCGCCACCCCGAAAGCCAAGGCCCAGGTGCGCATCAAGATGCGCATCAAGAAGGGCGACACCGTCCAGGTGATCAGCGGCAAGGACAAGGGCAAGACCGGTGAGGTCCTGCAGACCCTTCCTTACCAGAACCGCGTGGTGGTGCAGGGCATCAACCTGCGCACCCGCCACGTCAAGCCCACCCAGGAGGGCGAGACCGGCCGGATCGTCACCGAGGAAGCCTCGCTGCACGCCTCGAACGTGATGATCTACTCCACCACCAAGAAGGTGGCCAGCCGCGTGGAGATCGTGGTCGACAAGGACGGCACCAAGAAGCGCCGCCTCAAGAAGACCGGCGAATTCCTCGACTGATCGCCAGCCCCCCAGCCTTCTTCCCCTACATCTCCCTTTCCCCATCCCGCTCACGTCCGCCTTCTGACCACGTCCAGAAGCGCACCCCCTCCCTCCGTCATGTCACTGAAACAGCGCTACCGGGAGACGATTCAGCCGAAGCTGCTGAAGGATCTCAACCTCTCCAACGTCCATGAAGTCCCGAAGGTGGTGAAGGTCACCGTCAACCGGGGCCTGGGCGAAGCCGCCCAGAACGCCAAGGCCCTGGAGGCCTCCATCGCCGAACTGGCCCAGATCACCGGCCAGAAGGTTGTGGTGACCCGGGCCAAGAAAGCCATCGCCGGCTTCAAGATCCGCCAGGGGATGCCGATCGGCGTCACCGTCACCCTCCGGGGCGAGCGGATGTATGCCTTCCTGGAGCGCCTGATTCACCTGGCCCTGCCGCGCATCCGCGACTTCCGCGGCGTTAGCCCCCGCAGCTTCGACGGCCGCGGCAACTACACCCTGGGGGTTCGGGAGCAGATCATCTTTCCCGAAATCTCCTTCGACAAGATCGACGCCATCCGGGGCATGGACGTGACGATCGTGACCAGCGCCCGTAACGACGAAGAGGGCCGGGCCCTCCTCCGCGAAATGGGGATGCCGTTCCGCAGCAACTGAGCCCTCTTCCGGACACGACCATGGCCAACCACGACCCGATTTCCGACATGCTCACCCGCATTCGCAATGCGAGTGAGAAGCGCCACGAGAACACCAGGATTCCCGCCTCCCGCCTGTCGCGCAGCATCGCCAACGTGCTGCAGCAGGAGGGCTTCATCGCCGACATCAGCGAGGAAGGCGAGGGCATCCAGAAGCAGCTGGTGCTCCAGCTCAAGTACAGCGGCAAGCACCGTCAGCCAACCATCCGCCGCGTGCAGCGGGTGAGCAAGCCCGGTCTGCGCATCTACAAGAACACCCGCCAGCTCCCCAAGGTGCTCGGCGGCCTCGGAGTGGCGATCATCTCCACCTCCAGGGGTGTGATGAGCGACCGCGACGCCCGCAAGCAGGGCGTCGGCGGCGAAGTGCTCTGCTACGTCTACTGATCCAGGGAGGTCACATCCATGTCACGTATCGGCAAAGCACCGATCCCCGTTCCCGACAAGGTGAACGTCAGCCTCGACGGCCTCACCGTCACCGTCAAGGGACCCAAGGGGGAACTCAGCCGCACCCTCCCGGATGGCGTCACCATCACCCAGGACGACGCCCAGCTCCTGGTGGCTCCCACCAGCGAGAACCGCCGCTCCCGTGAGCGCCACGGCCTCAGCCGCACCCTCGTCGCCAACATGGTGGAGGGCGTGAGCCAGGGCTTCACCCGCAAGCTCGAGATCATCGGCGTGGGCTATCGCGCCCAGGTCCAGGGCAAGAAGCTCGTGGTCAGCGCCGGCTACAGCCACCCCGTGGAGATGGTGCCCCCCGAGGGAGTCACCTTCGCGGTGGAGAACAACACCACCGTTCTGGTCTCCGGGGCCGACAAGGAAGTGGTGGGCAACGAGGCGGCCAAGGTCCGCGCCATCCGTCCGCCCGAGCCTTACAAGGGCAAGGGCATCAAGTACGAAGGCGAGCGGATCCTGCGCAAGGCCGGCAAGACCGGCAAGAAATAGATGTCTGCCCCGCACTCATAGCCTGTATCCCCATGTCTTCCCTCTCCCGCAAGCTGCAGACCCAGAAGCGTCACCGCCGTTTGCGTCGCAATCTCTCCGGCACCGCCAACCGGCCCCGGCTGGCGGTCTTCCGCTCCAACAATCACATCTACGCCCAGGTCATCGACGACGACGCCCAGAACACCCTGTGCTCGGCGTCCACCCTCGACAAGGATCTGCGCACCAGCGTCACCGTCGGTGGCACCTGCGAAGCCTCCGTGGCCGTGGGCCAGCTGGTCGCCCAGCGGGCCCTGGCCAAGGGCATCCAGCAGGTGGTCTTCGATCGCGGCGGCAACCTGTACCACGGTCGGGTCAAGGCCCTGGCCGACGCCGCCCGGGAAGCGGGCCTTCAGTTCTGATCCTGCTCTCACCATGACCGAAACCAACGACCAGATCCAGACCAGCGACATTCCGGGCGCTGCCGACGTTCCCGCCGCCGCCGAAGGGCAGCAGGAGCGCCGCGGGGGCCGCGGTGAGGGCAGGGGCGACCGCAAGGGCGGTCGCGGCCGCGACAACCGCCGCGGCCAGGAGCGCGACTCCGAATGGCAGGAGCGGGTGGTTCAGATCCGCCGTGTCTCCAAGACCGTCAAAGGCGGCAAGAAGATGAGCTTCCGGGCCATCGTCGTGGTCGGCAACGAGCGCGGCCAGGTGGGCGTGGGCGTCGGCAAGGCCGGCGATGTGATCGGTGCCGTCCGAAAGGGCGTGGCCGATGGCAAGAAGCACCTGGTGAAGGTGCCCCTCACCCGCCACAGCTCCATCCCCACCCTCAGCAATGGCCGCGACGGGGCCGCCAGCGTCCTGATCCGCCCGGCCGCTCCCGGTACCGGCGTGATCGCGGGCGGTTCGATCCGCACCGTGCTCGAACTTGCCGGCATCAAGAACGTGCTGGCCAAGCGCCTGGGCTCCAAAACCCCCCTCAACAACGCCCGCGCGGCGATGGAGGCCCTCTCGGGCCTCCGCACCCACAAGGAGACCGCCAAGGAGCGGGGCATCTCCCTCGAGCAGATCTACTCCTGAGGTCCCCGATGACATACCAGCTCAACAGTCTCCAGCCCAACCCCGGCGCCCGCCGCCGCAAGACCCGCAAGGGCCGCGGCATCGCCGCCGGTCAGGGCGCCAGCTGCGGTTTCGGCATGCGGGGTCAGAAGTCCCGCTCGGGTCGTCCCACCCGCCCCGGTTTCGAGGGCGGTCAGATGCCCCTCTACCGCCGGGTGCCCAAGCTCAAGCACTTCCCCCTGGTGAATCCGAAGGAGTTCACCGTGATCAACGTCGGCAAGCTCGCCGACCTGGCCGACGGCAGCACCGTCGACCTCGACGCTCTGGTCAAGGCCGGTCTGGTCACCAGCCCCAAGCATCCGCTGAAGGTGCTCGGCAATGGCGACCTCAAGGTCAAGCTCACGGTGCAGGCGGCCGCCTTCAGCGCCACGGCCCGCGAGAAGATCGAGGCCGCCGGCGGCAGCATCGAGATCACCGACTGAGGCCGGTGCCCGCCACCCTCTAGCTTCAAGGCCGGCCGTCGGACATCGAGTCCAGCGGTCGGCCCTTTTCTTTCTTCCCCCTCACCCCCACCGCCGTCATGGTCGTCAGCCGGGGGCGCAACCCCAGCGCCGCGGAAATCGTCAGCCAGCTGGTCCAGGCCAAGGGACTCAGGGACCGGGTGTTGATCACCCTGGGCCTGCTGCTGCTGGTGCGCCTCGGCATCTACATCCCGGTGCCGGGGATCGACCGGGTGGCCTTCCAGGCGTTCATCGCCCAGGGCGGCCAGCTGCTGGGCTTCCTCGACATCTTCACCGGCGGCGGCATCTCCACCCTGGGCGTCTTCGCCCTGGGCATCCTCCCCTTCATCAACGCCTCGATCATCCTGCAGCTGCTCACCGCGGCCCTGCCCCAACTGGAGGATCTGCAGAAAAACGAGGGCGAGGCCGGCCGCCGCAAGATCGCCCAGATCACCCGGTACGTGGCGCTCGGCTGGGGCGTGATCCAAAGCGTGGTCTTCGCCCTGATCCTGCGCCAGTACGCCCTGCCGGGACTGAGCGACTGGCAGTTCGTGCTGCAGACGAGCCTGGCCCTGGTGGCCGGTTCGATGGTGGTGATGTGGATCAGCGAGGTGATCACCGAACGGGGAATCGGCCAGGGGGCCTCCCTGGTGATCTTCGTGAACATCGTCGCCACCCTGCCCAAGGCCCTCGGCGCCACGATTCAGCTGGCCACCACCAGCCGGGATCGCAGCACCGTGGGCGGGATCGTGATCCTGCTGCTCGTGTTCCTGGTCACGATCGTGGGGATCATCTTCGTGCAGGAGGGCAACCGCCGGATCCCGATCGTGAGCGCCAAGCGCCAGGTGGGCGGAGCCGGAATCCTGGCGTCCCGTCAGAGCTATCTGCCCCTCAAGCTCAACGCCGGCGGCGTGATGCCAATCATCTTCGCCTCGGCCATGGTGTTCCTGCCGCTCACCATTGCCAATTTCACCAAGAATCCCGTGCTGATCCGTGCGGCCGGTTACCTCAACCCCAACAGCAGCACCCCCTGGCTTTACGCCCTGGTGTTCTTCGCCCTGATCCTTGGTTTCGGCTACTTCTATGCCTCTCTCACGGTGAATCCGGTGGACATCGCCACCAACCTCAAGCGAAGCGGCGTGGCGGTGCCGGGTGTGCGACCCGGCTCGGCCACCGCCACCTATCTGTCGAACGTGCAGAACCGGCTGACCCTGTTGGGCGGCCTGTTCCTCGGTGCCGTGGCGATCATTCCCTCCGCGGTGGAGGGTGCGATCCAGGTGCGCACCTTCCAGGGCCTGGGCGCCACCTCCCTGCTGATCCTGGTGGGCGTGGCGATCGACACGGCCAAGCAGGTCCAGACCTACGTGATCTCCCAGCGCTACGAGGGCATGGTGCGCCAGTGACTGGCGGCCGGTCCTCCGACTGAGCTGCCCGTTTACGGAGCAGCGGTTCCTTCCTTTTCTTCTTGGCCCATGAAGCAACGCCTCCTCTTCCTCGGTCCTCCAGGTGCCGGCAAGGGCACCCAGGCCCAGCGCCTAGCGGCCTCCCATGGCCTGCTCCACCTCTCCACCGGCGACCTGCTGCGCGCCGAGGTCCAGGCCGGCACTCCTCTCGGTCAGGAAGCGGAGGCGGTGATGGCCCGCGGCGAACTGGTGAGCGACCAGCTGGTCCTGGCGATCGTGCGCAGCCGGTTGGAGGGCCACAACGGCGGCTGGCTACTCGACGGCTTCCCGCGCAACCTTCCCCAGGCGGAGGCCCTCGATGCCCTGCTCAGCGAGCTCCGCCAGGAAATCGAGCAGGTGCTGCTGCTGGAACTCGACGATGCCGTCCTGATCGCACGCCTGCTCGGTCGCGGCCGGGCCGACGACAACGAGGAGGTGATCCGGAACCGGCTGGAGGTCTACCGGAAGCAGACGGCCCCCCTGATCCAGCACTACCGCGAGCGCGACCAGCTGGCGGCGGTGGAGGCGAGCGGCACGGTCGAAGAGATCGGCGCCCGCATCGAGGTCCTGCTCAGATGATGGCGGCCCCCATGGGTGGTTGACCGATGTGATAGGTTGCCTGTTTGCAAATTCGGAGTGCACACGGCCCATGAAGGTGCGTGCCTCAGTCAAGAGAATGTGCGACAAGTGCCGGGTGATTCGTCGCCACGGCAGGGTGATGGTGATCTGCACCAACCCCAAGCACAAACAGCGTCAGGGCTGATCAGCCCCACGCCTTGCTGCCCCCCGGAGGGCAGCCCCTTTTCCTCCCTTCCCTTCGACAGTTTCCAGACGTGGCTCGGATCGCCGGTGTCGACATCCCTCGCGACAAGAGGGTCGAGATCTCTCTCACCTACGTGTACGGCATCGGGCTCACCCGTGCCCAGAAGATCCTCGCCAAGACAGGGGTCAGCCCCGACATCCGGGTGAAGGACCTCAGCGACGCCGACGTGCAGAAGCTGCGCGGCGCCGCCGAGGCCTACACCCTCGAGGGCGACCTGCGCCGCGAAGAGGGCATGGCCCTCAAGCGCCTGCAGGACATCGGCTGCCTGCGGGGTCGCCGCCACCGCATGGGTCTGCCCGTGCGCGGTCAGCGCACCCGCACCAATGCGCGCACCCGCCGCGGCGCCCGCAAAACCGTCGCCGGCAAGAAGAAGTAAGGCCACGGCCCCCAGCCCCACCCTGCCGCCCGCTCACCGTCGCCAACCCTCCCGGGGGTCGGCCCACCGAGCGGCGTCACCAGGGTGCTCCCCCAGTCCCCCGATCACCTCCCTGTCACCGCAGGGCTTTTCCCATGGCCAAGCCCGCCAAGAAGACCGGCCCGAAGAAGGCCAAGCGCAACGTGCCCAACGGCGTTGCCCACATCCAGAGCACGTTCAACAACACGATCGTCTCGATCACCGACACGGCCGGCGAAGTGATCGCCTGGTCGTCGGCCGGAGCCTCCGGCTTCAAGGGCGCCCGCAAGGGAACCCCCTTCGCCGCCCAGACGGCGGCCGAAGCGGCTGCACGCCGGGCCCTTGAGCAGGGCATGCGTCAGATCGAGGTGCTCGTGCGCGGTCCCGGATCCGGGCGTGAAACCGCCATCCGCGCCCTGCAGGTGGCCGGTCTCGAGATCACCCTGATCCGCGACGTCACCCCGCTGCCCCACAACGGTTGCCGCCGGCCCAAGCGCCGCCGCGTCTGAATCCCCAACTCCCGAAGCCGTTCTGGCCCCGGCCAGCCCTCTTCGGTTCCCGTTCCCTCTTTCGCTTCCTCAGACCGTGCTGCACTACCAGATCGATCGGGTCGAGCATCAGGTTGCCGACGACCGTTCCCAGACGGGCACGTTCCTGATCGGCCCCCTGGATCGGGGCCAAGCCACCACCCTGGGCAACGCCCTGCGCCGGGTGCTGATCGGCGGCCTCGAAGGCAGCGCGATCACGGCCGTCCGCCTCGCCGGCGTCAACCACGAGTACGCCACCGTTCCCGGTGTGCGTGAGGACGTCCTCGACATCCTGCTGAACTGCAAGACGGTGCCGGTCGCCAGCCGCAGCCGCGACCTCGAGATCGGCCGCCTGTTGGTCAGCGGACCGGCCACGGTGACGGCCGCCGACCTGCAGTTCTCCTCCCAGGTCTCCGTGATCGACGCCGACAGTCCGATCGCCACGGTGGCTGAGGGTCACACCCTCGAGATGGAGGTGCACGTGGAGCGGGGCATCGGCTACCGCCCGGTGGATCGCCACAACGAGGACACCAGCGCCATCGACCTGCTGCAGATCGACGCCGTGTTCATGCCGGTCCGCCGGGTGAACTACACCGTCGATGAAACCGCCGTGGGTGAGGGCGGCTCCGCCCGGGAGCGGCTGCGCCTCGAGATCGAGACCAACGGCAGCGTCACCCCCGACGACGCCATGGCCCAGGCGGCCAACCAGCTGATCGCCCTGTTCCAGCCCCTCGCCAGCCTCACGATGGCCGAGGAGCCGGGTCTGGAACCCGAACCCGCCGCAGAGGCCCAGATCCCCCTTGAGGAACTGAACCTCTCGGTGCGGGCCTACAACTGCCTCAAGCGGGCCCAGGTCAACTCCGTGTCCGACCTGATGGGCTTCAGCTACGAGGATCTGCTCGAGATCAAGAACTTCGGCTCCAAATCGGCCGACGAGGTGATCGAGGCCCTTGAGCGCATCGGCATCTCCCTTCCCCAGAGCCGCACCGGCGCCTGATCCCTCTGCCGCCAGGCAGCCTCCCTCTTCCGCGTACCGACCCGTCCCGATCCATGCGACACCAGTGCCGAGTCCCCCTGCTGGGACGCCCCGCCGACCAACGCAAGGCCATGCTGCGTGGCCTCACCACCCAGCTGATCCGCGAAGGTCGCGTCACCACCACCAAGGCCCGTGCCAAGGCTCTGCGCGATGAAGCCGAGCGGATGATCACTCTCGCCAAAGACGGCAGCCTCGCCGCCCGTCGCCGCGCCATCGGCTACATCTACGACAAGCAGCTGGTCCACGCCCTGTTCGACAAGGCCCAGGACCGCTACGGCGAACGCGCCGGTGGCTACACCCGCATCATCCGCACGGTGCGTCGCCGGGGTGACAACGCCGAAATGGCCATCATCGAACTGGTCTGATCGGCCGAGCCCTGCTCGCGCAACCCCCTTCCCGCCGCGGAGGACCATCGGTCCCCGCGGCCTTTTTCATGGCTTCACCCTCCCCCTCACCTGGCCTGGCGCCGCCCCAGGCCGGCGCCGACCCTGCCCTGACGGCCCGTCGCATCGCCCTGTGCCTGCAGTACGACGGCGCGGCCTTCTGCGGCTGGCAGCGGCAGCCCCGTGATCCCAGCGTGCAGGAGACGCTGGAGGCAGCGATCGAAGCCCTCGATCCCCATCGCCCCGCTCTGGCTGTGGCCGCGGGTCGCACGGACAGCGGCGTGCACGCCGCGGCCCAGGTGGTGCATTTCGATGCCGCCGGCCCCATCCCCGCCGGGCGATGGGCCAAGGCCCTCAACGGCCGGCTGCCGCCCACCATCCGGGTGCGCGCCGCCGCGGAGGTTCCCGCCGACTGGCACGCCTGCCACTCGGCCCGCTACCGGCGCTACCGCTACACCATCCACAACGGCCGGGCCCCGAACCTGTTCCTGGCGCCCTGGAGCTGGCATCGCTACCGCCGCCGCCTCGACGAGAGCGCCATGGCCTCGGCCCTCCAGGAGATGCTCGGCCACCACGACTTCGCCGCCTTCGAGCGGGCCGGCAGCAGCCGGTCCCACAGCCGCACCACCCTGCAGGAGGTGTCCCTGGAGCGCCACGGCGATCTGGTGGTGACGGAGCTCCAGGCCAGCGGCTTCCTCTACGGGATGGTGCGCCTGCTGATGGGGCAGCTGGTGGCCCTGGGGGAGGGACGCCTGAGCGCGGCCGAACTGCGGCGGCGCTGGCGCACGGGCGATCGGGCCTCCGTGAAGGAGGCGGCTCCGCCCCAGGGGCTGTGCCTGCTGCGGGTGGGCTATGAGAAAGAAATCTTCCCCAGAGCCGCCTGGTATGATTGCCAACCGCGGTTTCAGCTGGCAGGTTCCGATTCGCCGGAGCCCACCCGCTGACATCCCACCCGCACTGGATCCCCAGGTCAGCCATGGCGCGGCCGCCCCACCCTTGCCCACCGGGCGAGGACGGAACCGGCGGCGCGGTAGGTTCGAACATTCCGTTCGATCCCACCAGGCTGGGATGGGCCCTCCCCCAGGCCCGCCGGTGATTCCCCCGCTGACCCCTCGCCGCTTACCCCGTAGACGGCAGCCCCTCTAGGCGCAATGAACAAGACAACCCAGACCTCCATCGAGTCGCTCGATCGCCAGTGGTATCTGGTGGATGCCGCGGATCAGACCCTCGGCCGCCTGGCCAGCGAGGTGGCCCAGGTGCTGCGCGGCAAGAACAAGCCCACCTACACCCCCCACCTCGACACGGGCGACTTCGTCGTAGTGATCAACGCCGACAAGATCCGGGTCAGCGGCAACAAGCCCACCCAGAAGCTCTACCGGCGTCACTCCGGCCGCCCCGGCGGCATGAAGACCGAAACCTTCGCCCACCTGCAGGGCCGCCTGCCTGAGCGGATCGTGGAAGC
>JBJTUJ010000080.1:0-3910 GCA_046080685.1 Cyanobium sp.
CGGAGGAAGGGGTGCGTCCGCTCAGCGGCCGTGGCGATCTCCGCCGCTGGGTCCACGACGATGAGGGTCCGGATGACATGCCGGCCCACGTGCGCACCGCCCTCACCTGCAGCAGCCTCAGCCAGTCGTTTCAGGGCGGGCTGCTGCTGCTCGGCAACTGGCAGGCGATCTATCTGTGGGAGCACCGCCGGGTCGGCAGCAACCGCCAGTTGTCGCTGCACCTGATCGGGGAGTGAGGAGGCAACGCCATCGCTCCTTCGGCCAGCAGCCTTAGCGTTTGGGATCCCTTGTCCGGCTTCTGCTGCCATGAGTGCCCAACCCCTGGATGCTGCCTCGATCGCAGCCCTGGCCACCGATCTCCCCGACTGGTCGCTGGTGAACGGCAAGCTGCACCGTGAGTTCCGGTTCGCCGACTTCTCCGCGGCCTTCGGGTTCATGACCCAGGTGGCCCTGGCGGCGGAGACCCTCGGCCATCATCCGGAGTGGAGCAACGTCTGGAACCGGGTGAGCATCGATCTCACCACCCATGACACGGGGGGGCTGTCGACCCTGGATCGGGACCTGGCCTCCCGCATCGATCGCATCGCCGGCGGTTCGGCGTAGGGTCCGGGCAGATCCACTTCCGCTTCCATGGGCTTCCAGTACCTCGATCGCATCGCCACCGAGGACAACCTGCGCTCCTTCCTTGAGCTGGCCGATCTGGCGGCCGGAGCCGGTGCTTCGGCCAACAATGTGTTCCTGCTGTCGCATCGCCTGCGCCAGTCGAATCCGATGAAGGTGTGCCAGCGCCTGCTGGAGCGGGATCCGGATTGCCGGGCGCTGATCCAGGAACGCCGCCTCAGCGGTCCCTACGACCTGGAGGCCCTCCTGGCCCTGCCCAAGGGCAGCCTGGGGCATACCTATGCCACGGTGCTGAAGACGATGGGCTACGACATCAACTTCTTCCCGAAGCCCGAGTTCTACGCCAATCTGGAAACCGAGGCGGATTATATCAACTATCGTGTGTATGCAACCCACGATCTGCACCACATCCTCACCGGCTTCAGCCTCGACAACTTCGGTGAACTGGGCGTGATCAGCGTCAGCGTGGCCCAGTTCGCCCATCCCGGCCTGGCCTTCACGGATCTGATGGCCCTGCTGCTGAACTGGTTCCGCAACGACACACCGATCGATGAGCATGAGTCGGTCCGTGAGCAGGCCCGCACCGCCGGTTATGCCCTGGGGATGATCAGCAGGGGTCTGAACATGGGGGCTGCGGCCCATCCCCTGTTCCCCGTGATCTGGGAGGAGCGCATGGCCCAGGATCTCGACGACCTGCGCGCCGAGTTGGCCATCGAGCCGGCGCGGGAGGGCCCCTGGAGCTGGTATGCCGATCCCAAGCTCACGGCGGCCCTGGCGGCCTGATTCCAGGGTCCGCCCTGCTACGGCCTCGGGTGACACCAAGGGCACCCCCCCTGCCACTGCAGGGTGTGAGTGCCCTTGCTCAGCGGTGTTGGGGGTTCTGAGTTGTTCGCCGGAGGGGCGCGTGGGTGCTGGCTGAGCAGATGAGCCATCAAGGACGTTCAGCTTGCCCCGATAAGCTTTTTGCTTGGACACCATTGCTCTATTGCGACTATATAGGGAGATCGCTTAGACCCTGCATCAAGGACTCGCTGTAATGCTCTCAGGGCATCACCTTTGCTTTGGTAGGCAGCAATCGTGCGATACCAGCCATTGCAGAGGTAAATCCGCGGTTTTTTACCAAGAATACGGTTGTCCTGGGAAACTTCATGATTGGCTGCTGCCTCAGTCTTGTCAGCCCCAAGGACAACACCCCATTCCTGGGGCGACTGTGCTTTACTCTGCCCTGAAGAGGGCAGAGGTAAGGACATGGTTGTCAACCCATAGGCAAGTCCAAATATAGTAAAAACCCTGAACACATGCCGCATCAGTCTTTGCGTGGAAGTCATTGTGGCCAGGCGAGGTGAGCAGGTTGAAGGAACAGGCGGCGGGGCACTCATGATTCGGGAATCTTGAAGTTGATTTTCACAACGACTGGTTTGCCTGCGGAATTGGGGTGCAGCTGTTCCAGATCAGAAGGATTCATTAGACCTGCGATGCGGATCGGTTGAGCTGAGCTTTGGACCTGGGCGGCGATGCGACGGCAATGGTTGATGAACTTGCCTGAATCTGCATAGACAGCTTTCATCGATAGGGGATCGGATTGGGAGTGCTCGTCTCCTTCTCCCTGAACCTCCAGGTGATTGAGGAGTGACTCCGTGCGATCATCGGTGAGGGCTTCATAGACGCCCTCAGAAGGATCACCCGTGTTGGTGCGATCAATTTCGCACAGCCTGATGGATCCACGGGGGATGTCGCTCCGCTTGCCTACAAGGGCATAGAAGCCAGCAAGGCTGACGCATTTTGAAGGGTCGGAATCGCAATAGGGCCTTCGTGCAGCAATCAGGGCGGGGTGAAAGTAATCATCAAGTGCCAGCTTTCGTGCCCAGCGTTCCAGCTGAGGCCCCTTCAGCGACCCTAGCTGTCGCGATCCTGCTTCCACTCGAATGTCGTCCAGCCCTGATTCCAGGGAAAGTGTCCGCGCCGCTTCGTTACGAGATAGCCCAAGGTGGTGATTAAGGAAGAGAAAGGAAACCAGGAAGGTGACAACAGAACCGGTAAGTTTGAAGGAAAGGACTCCCAGCGATCCACTGCCTTCGCTTTTTGACGCGTCAATTTGCCCGCCAAGATAGGAATAGGTGAGACAAGTTAGCCCTACAGCTAGAAAGAATGCTGCCAGGGTTACTGGCAGCGTTGGAAGAATGGATAGGGCAAGGCCGATAACGAAGCAGGCGATGATGGCTAGAGGCATCCCTCGAATTGGTTGCATGGCTTGCCGTACTGATCACTCCTTTAGCTTAGCTGGAGAACATTTGCTTTCAAAGCACTTACATCGCTACTGAGTGATCGCCCTCATCCCCGGCCAGGATGGGATCCGTCACTGCCGAGTGCCCAGCCCATCAGGGAGCCCATGGGTCGTCAGACCAAGGCCGGCAGGCGGGCAGGTTCTGCCGGGCGGAAACGCAGCCGCTCGTTCTCCACATCCACGGCAATGGTGGCGCCGGGGGCATAGGTGCCGGCCAGGATCGCCTTGGCGATCGGTGTTTCCAGCTCCCGCTGGATGGCGCGCTTGAGAGGCCGGGCGCCGTAGACCGGGTCGTAGCCCACGCCCGCCAGCCAGTCGAGGGCGGAGGGCTCGAGCGCCAGGCCGAGCTTCTTCTCCTCGAGCCGCTGGGCCAGCCGCTTCACCTGCAGCTCCACGATCTGGCGCAGTTCCTCGGCCTTGAGGCTGTGGAAGATGATCGACTCATCCAGCCTGTTGAGGAACTCGGGCCGGAAGTGGGCCCGCAGGGCCTCGTTCACCCGCTGCTCCATCTCGTGATGGCGCGCCGTGTCACCGGCGAGATCGAGGATCGAGGAGCTGCCGATGTTGCTGGTGAGGATCAGGATCGTGTTGGTGAAATCCACGGTGCGGCCCTGGCCGTCGGTGACGCGGCCGTCATCGAGGATCTGCAGCATCACATTGAACACATCGGGGTGGGCCTTCTCCACCTCATCGAACAGGATCACCGCATAGGGCCGGCGCCGCACCGCCTCGGTGAGCTGGCCGCCTTCCTCGTAGCCCACGTAGCCCGGAGGCGCTCCGATCAGGCGGGAGACGGCGTGCTTCTCCATGTATTCGCTCATGTCGATGCGCACCATCGCCTCCTCGGAATCGAACAGCTGGGCCGCCAGGGCCTTGGAGAGCTCGGTCTTACCCACGCCGGTGGGCCCGAGAAACAGGAAGCTGGCGATCGGTCGGTTGGGATCACTGAGGCCGGCGCGGGAGCGCTGGATGGCGTCAGCCACGGCGCTCACGGCCCGCTGCTGG
>JBJTUJ010000081.1:0-12421 GCA_046080685.1 Cyanobium sp.
GGCTCCACCGCCAGCAGCCGATCGATCGCCCAGCCCAGGGGGTGACGCGAGGCCACCCAGTTGGGGGGCGGGCTGGCGGCACCGGGAAGGACCTGGGTCATCAGCGGGCGAAGCAATGCCGGGGCCATTCTCGGCGACCGCAGCACTCAGCCCGGATCCATGGTCCCGGCGTAGAGCCCCCTGAGCCCGTGCTCGCTGGCCGGCGCCACGCCCCGCTCGGTGATCAGCGCCGTCACCAGCCGGGCGGGGGTGACGTCGAAGGCGGGATTGAAGCCGGCCGAGCCATCGGGGGTGAGCTGCACGCTGCCGATCGTGCCGGCCGGATCGCGCCCCTGGATCTCGGTGACCTCGGCGGCGGAGCGGGCCTCGATCGGGATCTCCTGAACCCCGTCGGCGATCGTCCAGTCGATGGTGGAGGCGGGCAGGGCCACGTAGAAGGGCACGCCGTTGTCGTGGGCGGCCAGGGCCTTGAGGTAGGTGCCGATCTTGTTGCACACGTCGCCGCTGCGGGTGGTGCGGTCGGTGCCCACGATCACCGCATCAACCTGGCCGTGCTGCATCAGATGGCCGCCGGCGTTGTCGACGATCACGGTGTGCGGCACGCCCTCGCGGCCCAGCTCGAAGGCGGTGAGGCTGGCGCCCTGGTTGCGGGGGCGGGTCTCGTCGACCCACACGTGGATGGGAATGCCGGCCCGGTGGGCCTTGTAGATCGGCGCCAGAGCCGTGCCCCAGTCGACGGTGGCCAGCCAACCGGCGTTGCAGTGGGTGAGCACGTTCAGCGGCTCTCCCTGGCGATCGGCCGGCCGGGCGGCGGCGATCTCCTGGAAGATCGCCAGGCCGTGGTCGCCGATGGCCTCGCACATCGCCACGTCCTCGTCGGCGATGGCGGCGGCCTCGGCCTTCGCCGCCTCGGCCCGCTCGGCCGGCGGCAGGGGGCTCACCTTCGCGCGCACCCGCTCAAGGGCCCAGCGCAGATTGATCGCCGTGGGGCGGGTGGCGTTCAAAAGGGTGAAGGCCGCCTCCAGGGCGTCGTCGCCGGGATCGGCCTGCAGGGCGAGCATCAGCCCGTAGGCACCGGTGACCCCGATCAGCGGCGCCCCCCGCACCACCATCGTGGTGATCGCCTCGGCCGCTTCGTCGAGGGTGGAGAGCGAGCGGGTGGTGAAGCGGTGGGGCAGCTGGGTCTGGTCGATCACCGCCACCGAGCGCCCCCCCTCCTCCAGCCAGATGGTGCGCCAGGCCTTGCCGTCGATGTTCATGGGGGGCCGATGCCCGCGATCTGCTCCGATCATCACCGGCCGCCGGCGCGATCGATCCGCCGGTAACCGAACCAGTCGGGCACCAGGGGCTGGCTGCGGCCCTGCGGATCGGCAACGAGGTGCACATGCCACCCCTGCAGCAGGTCCAGGGGCAGGCAGTCGTCCACCGCATGGAGGTCGTCCTTGTGGCGGCCTTCGGCCTCCGGCAGACCCCGGCGCAGGCCCCGGGCCCGGGCGGCCTGGGGCGTGGGGGCCACCACCAGCATGAACTGATGCAGCTCCGCCAGCTGCCTCGG
Source organism: Cyanobium sp. (assembly GCA_046080685.1). Taxonomy (GTDB): domain Bacteria; phylum Cyanobacteriota; class Cyanobacteriia; order PCC-6307; family Cyanobiaceae; genus Cyanobium. The sequence continues at coordinate 1,556 of JBJTUJ010000081.1, forward strand.
GTCGTAGCCCCCCAGGTTCACGAACCACAGCCGCTCCGCTGGCGGCTCCGGCGCCGGCTCCGGCCAGAGCTCCACCCGAAAGCCGTCGACGAAGCGCACGCTCATCCAGCTGTCGAGGTGAAGGCCGCGGCGATCGCCGAACCACTGCTGGCGCAGAGCGGCGAAGGTGTCCTCGATCCGCTCTCCCACCACGAAGCGCACGTCGTGGAGCTCGATGTGGGCCCGGGCGGTGCGGCCGCCGAGCACCACCAGAAACAGGCAGGGTGCCCGTGAGTCCATGGCAGGGCGGCCCGCTGGCGGGGAACGGCGTCGTGCCTACCTTGCCGAAAGGCGCTGCCCCTTCCCAGTCCCTGGTCCGCCATCCGGCCGCTGCATTCGGTGCCGCCCCGTGCTGCAGGCCACGGCGCTCGGCCCCGGCCAGCAGAACCTGAACGTGCGCTTCGAGGGGCTCTGAGCGGGGCCGGCCGGGGCACCCGCGGGCAGTGACGCGCAACACGAGACGCACGCGGGATTGACCCTAGATTGACGGCGCATGCAGCGGTGAAGCCGATGGCCGGCAATCCCGTTCCCTGGTTCGAGATCTACGTGGCCGACATGGCCCGCGCCCGCGCCTTCTACGAAGCCGTGTTCAACGTGGTGCTCGAGCAGCTTCCCGTGGAGGGGATGGAGTACTGGTCGTTCCCGATGGACGACGGCCGCTACGGCGCCGGCGGCGCGCTGGCGAAGATGGAGGGCTTCGCCCCGGGGCCCGGCGGCAGTCTGATGTATTTCGGCTGCGAGGACTGCGCCGTGGAGGAGGCCCGGGTGGAGCCTGCCGGCGGCAAGGTGGTGCGCCCGAAGATGTCGATCGGCCCCTACGGCAGCATCTCCCTGTTCACCGACAGCGAGGGCAACCTGATCGGGCTGCATTCGATGACCTGAACCGGTGGCCTGAGGCTGAGGACCCGGCCCGCAGGTTCAGCCGTAGCCGAAGCGGCGCACGAACCAGCTCTTCACCAGCTGGGTGAGAGTGACGTAGCCCAGCAGGATCGCCGCCAGCCAGGCGAAGTAGGGCAGCGGCAGGGGCACCAGGCCGAGGCCGCCGCCGATCGCCATCACCGCCAGCGTGGCCAGGGCCATCGTGAGGGAGGGGCGGCTCTGCAGGAACGGAATCCGCCGGGTGCGGATCATGTGGACGATCAGGGTCTGGGTCATCAGACTCTCCACGAACCAGCCCGACTGGAACAGGCTCTGGTGGGCAGGATCCCGGGCCTGGAACACGAACCACATCAGGGCGAAGGTGGCGTAGTCGAACAGGGAACTGACCGGCCCGATGAACAGCATGAAGCGGCGGATTCCGCCCACCTGCCACTGACGCGGCTTGCGCAGATCCTCGGGGTCGACGTTGTCGAAGGGGATGCCGGTCTGGGAGAAGTCGTAGAGGAGATTGTTGAGCAGGATCTGCACCGGCTGCATCGGCAGGAACGGCAGCAGGATGCTGGCCCCCAGCATGCTGAACATGTTGCCGAAGGCGGAACTGGTTCCCATGCGGATGTATTTCACGATGTTCACGAAGGTGCGGCGGCCTTCGCGCACGCCGTCATTGAGCACCAGCAGGCTCTTGTCGAGCAGGATGATGTCGGCCGATTCCTTGGCGATGTCCATCGCCGTATCCACGGAGATGCCGATATCGGCCTCGCGCAGGGCAGCCGCATCGTTAATGCCGTCACCCATGAAGCCCACCACATGGCCGCGCTGGCGCAGCAGGCGGATGATGCGCGATTTCTGCAGCGGCGACAGACGGGCGAAGATCGTGGTGGCCTCGGCGCGCAGCATCAGCTGCTCATCTGAGAGGGCCTCCACCTCGGCCCCCAGCAGGATGCCCTCCACCGTCATGCCCACGTCGCGGCAGGTCTTGGCAGCGATCACCGGGTTGTCGCCGGTGAGCACCTTCACGGTCACGCCGCCCTCGCTCAGTTCGCGGATGGCCTGCGCCGCCGAATCCTTCGGGGGATCGAGGAAGGCGGTGAAGCCCAGGAAGGTGAGATCCGCCTCGTCGGCCAGGGCATAGGGCCCGTCGCGGCGGGGCACCTCCTTGTAGGCCACGGCGATCACCCGCAGCCCATCCTCGTTGAGGTCACCGTGAAGCTTCAAGATCGTCTGGCGCAGACCGGGATCGATCGGCACCACGCCTGTGCGGTCGCGCACATGGCTGCACACCGCCAGCATCTCCTCCACGGCCCCCTTGCAGATCAGTTCGTGGTGGTGGCTCTCCTCCACCACCACCACCGACATGCGCCGGCGCTGGAAATCGAAGGGGATCTCTTCGATCTTGCTGAAGCGATGCTCCACCTTCAGGGCCTCATGCACATCGGCATGCTCCAGCACGGCCACATCGAGCAGATTGCGCAGGCCGGTTTGATAAAAGCTGTTGAGATAGGCGAATTCGAGCACCTCGTTGCTTTCGCGCCCGCGGCAGTCGAGGTGCAGCTTGAGCACGATCCGATCCTGGGTGAGGGTGCCGCGGTCTTGTCGGTGCAGAGCATGTTCATGGCACCAAGATTCTGGATCGAGTCGATGTTCTTCACGATCACCTTCTGCTTCGACCTCGCGATCGCCCCCCGCGAGAGATTGGCGGTCACGATCATCGGCAGCATCTCGGGTGTGAGGCCCACCGCCACCGATAGGGCGAAGAAGAAGGCCTCACTCCAGTTGCCTTTGCCGATCCCGTTGATCAGGAACACCGCCGGCGCCATCAGGGCCATGAACCGCAGCAGCAGCAGGCTCACGTCGCGGATGCCGCGATCGAAGCTGCTGCTGGTGCGCTGACCGGCGAGGGTCTGGGCGAGGGAGCCGAGCAGGGTGCGGGGCCCGGTGTGGAGCACCACCGCGCTGGCGGTGCCGCTGATCACGTTGGTGCCGAGGAAGCAGAGATTCACCAGCTCCAGCGGCTCACCCCCCTGCCGCTGCTCGGGCGGCAGCAGCGCATGCTTCTCCGCCGGCAGCGATTCGCCGGTGAGGGCGGCCTGGCTCACGAACAGATCCTTCGACGCCAGCACCCGCACGTCGGCCGGGATCATGTCGCCCGCCGCCAGCAGCACCACGTCGCCGGGCACCAGCCGATCGATGGGCTCCTCCTCCTGCAAAGACCCCTCGCCCTCGAGCTGCAGCCCCAGGTCGGCGGCCAGGGCCGGGGATATGTCCTGGCGGGCATCGCGGCGCTTGACCGTGGCCGTGGTGTGCACCAGGCGGCGCAGCCCTTCGGCGGCCCGCACGGAGCGGTATTCCTGGGAGAAGCGCAGGCCCACGCTGAACAGGATCATGCCGCTGATGATCAGGGCGGCCTTCGCATCCTCGGTGAGCAGGGACACCAGCGCCAGCGAGCCCAGCAGCCCCACCAGCGAATTGGCGAAGGTGGCCAGCAGCTGCAGGTACCAGGGAACGGGCTTCTCCTGGGCGATCACATTGGCCCCCAGGCGCTCGAGCCGCAGGCGCGACTGCAGGCGGCTCAGCCCATCGGCGGAGGTGTTGAGCCGGGCCAGCAGCGCGTCGGCCTCCTCTCGCGCCGCCTGCAGCAGGTCGGCGGCCGATGAGGAAGCGGCAGGGGAAGCGGCAACGGGGGCCTCAGGCACCGGAGGGGGGGATGCGGTGGAGATCCAGCTTCATCACGATTGAGGTCCCCCCCACCCTGTTGGTCATCGTGCCGACTTCGACGAAGCCATGGCGGACATAGAAGCGCCGTGCCGGATTGTCCGCCCGCACGGAAAGGACCATGGCCGGATGAAGGGGTGCGGCCTGGCGGATCAGTTCCCGCAGCAGGCGGCTGCCGACCCCCTGTCCCCTGGCTTCGGGCACCACGCCCATGGCGAGCTCCGGAAGGGAAGGCTCAGCCACCCTCAGCCTGTCGGGCCGGCCGGCGAGGCGGAGCCAGGCGGCTCCGATCGCACGCCGGGACTGCTCCCGTGCCACGACACCCACATCCCCCGGTTGCTGGCACCAGTTCTGCCCGTAGGACCGCAGATAGGGGTCGGCCTGGGCCCGGGCCAGCTGATCGTCCTCTCCGTCCCCCATCGAGGCGGCGAAGGTGAGCATCCGCCAGAGGATGGGTTCGTCTGCCGCCGTGGCGGCAGTCACCACGATCTTCCGGGGACTGGCCATGGTTGGCGGGGGGAACGAAATCGCGGGGGCCCGACTCCCGCCATTTACTGAATCGCCATCGCCACCCGCAGTCGCTCCTCCGGGGTGATCAGATGGTCGAGATCCTCGGCGTCCTTGTCGACGGTGATCTCCACCCAGTTCACCTCGCCGCTGAATGTTCCTCCGGTTGTGGGGTAGTCGTCGGTCACCGGCGAACCGGCCTCAAAGCCCACGTCGCAGGTCTCGTCGGCGGAGAAGACCATCGGTTCGGTCTGCTCCACCCGGCCTTCTCCCGCCTTGTGTCCATCCACATAAAGCGTCACCGTCCCGCCCTTGGCCAGGCCGCCGCCGTCGTAGGCGAACTCCATCCGCACCTGATGGGTTCCCGCCGGAATCGCCGCCGTTCCCGCAACCGTGTACCTGTGGACGCCATAGAAGTTGTAGCAATACTTCGGCTTGCCTTCTTTGACGTAGAGGCTCCAGCCACCGGTGAGACCACCCTGGGCGATGATCACGCCCTCGGCATCCGCTTCAGGCACCACCACCTCGGCGGTGACCGCGTGCGACTTGTTCTTGAAGTTGACGATCGAGCTTTCGCTCAGCCGCCCCATGCCGCCGAACAGTAATTGCCGTGTTCCTTTGATCAGCTGGGGGCGGCCGGCGATCTCGGGGTTGGCCCGCTCGGCGAAGCGATCATCCAGCGGCAGCACGTTGTACCGAGTGGCTTCGATCAGCCACAGCCTTTGCAGTTCATGGAGCTTCTGGGGATGTTCCCTGGCCAGATCCTTTGCCTGGGTCCAGTCGGTGCTGGTATCGTTAAGCTCCCAGACATCGTCTTCGAACGCGGCCAGTTTCACCTGGCCGGTCACCCACGGTGTCCGGTGCCGGGTCACGGCGGTCCAGCCCTTGTGGTAATCGCCGCGGTTGCCCATCATCTCGAAGTACTGGGTCTGGCGCCGTTCGGCCGCCTTGGGGTCGTTGAAGGAATAGGCCATGCTCACCCCTTCGATCGGACGCTGCTGCACACCATTGACGAAGGCGGGCTGGGGCAGACCCGCCGCTTCCAGAATCGTGGGGGCCACATCGATCACATGATGGAACTGGCTGCGGATTTCCCCCTTGGCGTCGATTCCCCTGGGCCAGTGGACGATGGTGCCGTTGCGAGTACCGCCGAAGTGGGAGGCCACCTGCTTGGCCCACTGGTAGGGCGTGTCCATGGCGTGGACCCAGCCCACCGCGTAGTGGTTGTAGGCCTCGACTCCGCCCAGTTGATCCAGCCGCTCGGTGAGGAACTCGGCGGTTTCGAGGTGGGCAAAGCCCGTGAGTGGAGCCATTTCGTTGAAGCAGCCCTGCAGGGAACCCTCTGCTGAGGCGCCGTTGTCGCCGATGATCACGTCAATCAGCGTGTCCTCAAGAATTTCAAGCTCCTGAAGCGCATCGATCAAGCGTCCGACATGGTGATCGGTGTGCTCCAGGAAGCCCGCATACACCTCCATCTGTCGGGCGAGAATCGGCTGCATCTCGGCCGTGATCGTGTCCCACGAGGGAATGTCCGGATGGCGGCCCGTGAGCTGACAGTCGGCTGGAATCACCCCCAACTGCTTCTGACGGGCGAAGGTTTCTTCTCTGAGCTTGTCCCATCCCTGGTCGAACTGTCCCTTGTACTTGTCGGCCCATTCCTTTGGCACATGATGCGGGGCATGGGTGGCGCCAGGAGCGAAATAGGTGAAGAATGGCTTGTCGGCCATCAGCGCCTTCTGCTGGCGGATCCATTTGATCGCCTTGGTGGTCAGATCCTCGCTGAGGTGATAACCCTGTTCGGGTGTCTTCTGGGGTTACACCGGCGTGGTGCCTTCGTAGAGAGCCGGATACCATTGATTGGTTTCACCGCCGATGAAGCCATAGAAGTATTCAAAGCCGCCGCCGCCTGTCGGCCAGGCATCGAAGGGCCCCATCGGACTCGTCTGCCAGACGGGCACCTCATGGCACTTGCCGAACTGCGCGGTGGAGTAGCCGTTGAGCTTCAGGGTGCGGGCAAGTGGGGAGCAGCTGTTCGGCAGGATGGAGTTGTAGCCGGGCGCTCCCGTAGCCATCTCGGTGATGCCGCCCATGCCCACCGAATGGTGGTCGCGCCCGGTGAGCAGAGCCTGCCGGGTGGGGGAACAGAGGGCTGTCGTGTGGAAGCGGTTGTACCTGAGGCCGCCTGCAGCCAGCTTCTCGATGTTCGGCGTCTGGCAGGGTCCGCCGAAGGCACTGGAGGCCCCGAACCCCACATCATCCAGCAGGATCACCAGCACATTGGGTGCTCCCGCCGGCGGCCGCAGATCCTGGATCGGCGGAGGTCATGATTGCGTACCTGGTGCGGATAGAGAAACCGGGGAAGAACGGGTTGGGAGTGCAGCGACACCTTCAGCTGGCACCGCTGCGACATGCAACTACTGCCGCGCCAGGATCTGCCGCATCTTCTCTTCCAGAGATTCCACCGATGTGCCGGACACATCCACCATCGCCCGTTTCACCGTGCCGGTGAAGGCGAAGGGCGGCTTGTAATCGGGCATGGTGGGTGAACCGGGATCGGCGCCCACCGCCGCACCCGCCGCCAGGCCCAGGCTCAGGGGAATCGTGACCGGAAGATGCCCCTCACCCACCGGCTGGCCATCCACGAACAGCTTGATGTCCGCAGGAGTGCCCTTGCCGTTGGCGATGTCCGCCGGACCCGTGGGAGTGAACTCCATACTGAAGATGTGATGGCCGCTGGGGACCGGCGCTGCGGACTTGATCCGGGAATAGGTATCGGCCACGTAGTTGTAGCCGTAGGTGAGCAGGCCATCCTGCACGTAGAAGGCGAAGCCGCCGTCGTTGCCGCCCATGCTGAACAGCACCCCATCGGCACCGCCTTCGGGCACCACGGCCTCGACCGAAACCGAGTGGGGCCGGTTCATCACCCTGGGGGCGGCGTTGGTGGGCACCACCTGGGTGCCGGGGTAATAAATGTAGCGCTGGCGATCGGCGGCGATCTGGGGCCGCTCCACACCGAAGCGCTGGGTGCCGCGGCTGTCGATCGGCAGCACGTTGTACTTGCCGGCCTCCACATACCACATGCCGATCATGGCGATCAGCCGGTCGCGCTCGACCTCGGCCAGGTTGTTGGTTTCGGCGAAATCCTGCTGCAGGTTGTAGAGCTCCCAGCCATGGGCATCGAGCTGGATCAACTGCTCGTAGCTGATCGGATCGCCGAAGCGGCGGCCCGATTCCACGAACGATGTGCCGGGCCAGGGGCATACCGCCCGCCAACCGTCGTGATAGAGCGAGCGGTGGCCGAACATCTCGAAGTACTGGGTGAGATGCAGGCTGGGCGCAGCGGGATTGTCGAAGCAGGAGCGCAGCGAGAAGCCCTCGATCGGGCTCTGGGTCACCCCCCGCAGCGTGGTGGGCGTTTCGATGCCGAGGGCGTCGAGCACGGTGGGCACCATGTCAATCGCGTGGCAGTACTGGCTGCGGATCTCACCGCGGGCGGCGATGCCCTTCGGCCAGCTCAGGATGAAGGGATCGCTGGTGCCGCCCCGGTAGGTTTCGCGCTTCCAGCGGCGGAACGGCGTGTTGCCGGCGTGGGTCCAGCCCCAGGGGTAGTGGTTGAAATACTTCGGGCCGCCGATGTCATCGATGGCGGCGAGATTCTGCTCCAGGTTTTCAGGCACGTTGTTGAAGAACTTGCCTTCGTTCACCGAGCCGGTGGGCCCTCCTTCTGAGCTGGCGCCGTTGTCGGAGATCACCATGATCAAGGTGTTGTCGTATTCGCCGATCTCCTTGAGGAAGGCGATCAGTTCGCCGATGTGGTGATCGGTGTGCTCCAGGAAGCCGGCGAACACCTCCATCATCCGGGCGTAGAGCTGTTTTTCCTCGGCCGAAAGCCCCTGCCAATCCGGCACATCGGGGTCGTGGCGTGAGAGCACAGTGCTCTCCGGGATGATACCAAGCTGCTTCTGGCGCGCGAAGGTGCGTTCGCGGTAGGCATCCCAACCGTCATCGAATTGACCCTTGTATTTGTCGATCCACTCCTTCGGTACATGGTGGGGCGCATGCATGGCGCCGGTGCAGAAGTACATGAAGAATGGCTTGTTCGGTGCCACCTGCTTGGAGTCAGCGATCATCGCCCTGGCTTTGGCCACCAGATCGGGGGTGAGGTGATACCCCTCCTCTGGCGTAGCCGGCGGTTCCACCTGGCTGTTGTCCTGCACCAGTTCCGGGTAGTACTGGTGGGTATCGCCACCGAGGAAGCCGTAGAAGCGTTCAAAACCACGGCCCAAGGGCCAGCGGTCGTACGGGCCGGCCGCTGAGGTCTGCTCGGCCGGGGTGAGGTGCCACTTGCCCACGGCATAGGTGTTGAAGCCGTGCTGCAACAGAATTTCAGAAAGAAATCCGTTTTCAAAGGGGATGATGCCGTTCGATCCCGGGAATCCCATCGAGCCCTCGGTGATGCACGCCAGGCCGTTGGAGTGATGGTTGCGGCCGGTGAGCATGCAGCTGCGCGAAGGCGAGCAGAGTGCCGTGGTGTGCATGTTGTTGAAGCGCAGCCCATCGGCAGCCAGGGCATCGAGATTTGGGGTGGCGATCGGGCTGCCGAAACAGCCGAGCTGCCCGAAGCCGGTGTCATCGAGCACCAGGAACAACACATTCGGTGCGCCTTCGCGGGCCCGGTTCGGCATCGGCCAGGCGGGGGTCGAGACATCGGCTGTGCGACCGATCACGCCGGGGAACGCGGCGCCGGGCTTGTATTCGTTGAGGGGCATGGGAGCGGCAACAGGCTCTTGCTCAAGCTATTCAGATGCGCCGGTGCCGGCCATGGGCCCCGTCTTGGGAAGAGGTGCGTGTTTGGCTCCTTTTTGCGCCATCAGCTGCTTGCCAGGGTGACCAGAGCGACCAAACCTGGGATTGAAGATGCTTGAATCGCTTTGGTGGGTTGTTGTAGTTCCTGCTTGCTCTGCCGTGACTGATCACAGCGCTTTCAATCCGTTGGCCTGCCCTGAACTTCCTTTCCTACAGCTTCCACAGGCATCAACTTCCACGGGAAGCTGTGAGGAATTCGGGTCGATTGTGGCAACTTATATGCCCTTGTCCGTTCATCTGTGGGACCTACGTGATGAACATCTCAATTTTTTTAATCGCTGTGGCTTTGTTCGCCTTGGCATCATCACCCTGCTCTCTACCTGTGGAACCGCCATCAGTGGTGAGGTGGAGCAGAAATGTGAGGCTCAGATCGTATTGCCTTATCTTCAAGGTCAGCATCACTATCAGCTTAACCAGCAACACTTCCGGTTTCGAGATTCAGCGATCTACGTTCCTGCCAGCGGCTATCGGATTCGACTGCATTCTTCAATTTGTACTGCGGTTGTCATCAGCTTCCCCCCGGAATCGCTGCTGCCCGTAGCCCGCGCTATCGCTGGTCCCAGGTTCGACGCTTTCTCCCTCTGTCCGATGATGGAGCGTCCCGCTGTACTGATTCGCGAGGATGATCCACGTCGTGAGCGCGGCCATCGCTTGTTGGTTGAGGCCCTCTGCTTTTGCGACCAGGCCATTGCTCTCACCGGCAGCCTCAACCCGATGCTCTGCCTCGATGATCTGATCCGCAGGCTGCTGTTGTTGTTGCTGCTTCCCGATCTGCTTGATGCGGTTCCTGAGCCAGCCCCGGCAGATGGTTTTGCCCACAAGCAGCTGGTCGACTGGTTGCTGGCACACCTGCACGAACCGATCAGCCTCTCTGATCTGGAGCGAGTGAGTCGGTATGGCCGCCGCTCCCTGCAGGCTTCGTTCAAGCAGCGTTATGGCTGTGGACCGATGCAATGGCTGCGGCGGCAACGACTGGCCAAAGCGCGATCGCTGATGGCGCAGGCCAATCCCCACCGTTCCCTGCACGAGCTGGCTCAGGCCTGTGGCTATCTTTCGACCAGCTCGTTCAGCCGTGATTTCCTGAGTCGCTACGGGGAACGTCCCTCCCGGGTCTTGCGCCGATTTCAGGATCAGGCTGAGCCGCGTCCCCTCCCACCTCGCTGATCACTTGGAGACCCGCTGATCCCTTAGAGACCCGCTGATCCCTTAGAGAATGCTCTGGCCTACGTAGATGAATTGATCGCCATTCATCAGCGACAGGCGGGTTGAGGTCATCCCCTGCACAAAGCCGATCACTTCATCAACATTGCCGGCGCCTGCGCCAGCTCGCCAATGGAGCAGCATCCCGCTGGTTCCAGCGATTGAACCGCTGGTGAGGCGATAATCGCCTGCCCGACCCTTGAGCTGGATGCGGTCGCCGAGGTTAAAGTCGCTGATGATGGCAAGATCATTTGTGCCTTGGCGTGCACTATTGCCATCAGTGTAGTAAATGCTGTTGCTGTCACCGAGCACAAAAAGATCGTCACCGCCGCCGCCGGTGAGTGTGTCGATACTGCCTCTGCCCTTGAGAACTGATCCTTGCGGCACGCCGGAGATGATCTCGTTAGCATCGCTTCCAATCAAACGATCACGCCCATCGGAGGCGCCCATCAACTGGATGATTGTTTTACTGCTCGACGCTGAGTTTGTGCTGGCGAAGCTGATCACGTTGTCTGAAATTGTGATTTCAATCAGGCCTAGTGACAATGCGCGTGATGGATCAGCGTAGAACTCAATCTTGAGCTTTTCATCTGCCTCAGCAAGATTGTCAACAGCGATGATTCGATTTAATTCGGCGCGTCGATCGCCGCCAAGCTTGATGCT
>JBJTUJ010000082.1:0-6516 GCA_046080685.1 Cyanobium sp.
GCCTCCTCCACCACCTCGCCGTCGGCCATCAGCACCACGCGATGGGCCACGTGGCGGGCGAACTTCACCTCGTGGGTGACCACCACCATCGTGATGTCGTCGGCGGCCAGGTTCTGCATCACCTCCAGCACCTCGCGCACCATCTCCGGATCGAGGGCGCTGGTGGGTTCGTCGAACAGCAGGATGCGCGGCTCCATGCACAGCGCCCGGGCGATCGCCACCCGCTGCTGCTGGCCGCCCGAGAGCTGGCCGGGGAACTTGTCGGCCTGCTCGGCGATACCGACCCGCTCCAGCAGCGCCCGGGCCTGTTGCTGCACTTCCGCCCTCGGACGCTTGCGCACCAGCGCCGGCGCCAGGGTGAGGTTGTCGATCACCGAGAGGTGGGGGAAGAGATTGAACTGCTGGAACACCATGCCCACCTCCCGGCGGATCGCATCGATGTTGCGCAGGTCGTTGGAGAGGGCGATGCCATCGACGGTGATGCTGCCCTTCTGGAAATCCTCCAGGGCATTGAAGGTGCGGATGAAGGTGCTCTTGCCCGACCCCGACGGGCCCATGATCACCACCACCTCGCCGCGCCGCACGGTGAGATCGGTGCCTCGCAGGGCATGGAAACCGTTGGGGTACCACTTCTCGACCCCGCGGGCCTCGATCATCGTGTCGCTGGTGGGCTGGCTCATCGGTGGGTGAAGGAGGGGGTCAGACGCGCGACGGCACGGCATGGGGATCGAGGCGGCGCTCCAGCGCCCGGCTGCCCAGGCCCAGGGCCGCGCAGCAGCACCAGAACAGGATCGCCAGGGTGAGGTACACCTCGGCGTTGCGCCCCAGGAAGGCCGGGTTGGCCATCACGGTGCGGGCCACGCCGAGCAGATCGAGCAGGCCGATCAGCGACAGCAGGGTGGTGTCCTGCAGCAGGGAGATGAACTGCCCCACCATCGCCGGCAGGGCCACCCGCAGGGCCTGGGGCAGCACCACCAGCCGCAGGGCCTGGGCCGAGGACAGCCCGAGGGAGCGGGCCGCCTCCAGCTGGCCTCTGGGCACCGCCGCCAGGCCGGAGCGCACGGCCTCGGCCAGGTAGGCGGCGGCAAAGAAGGTGAGCACCCAGGCCGCCCGCCACACCCGATCGGGCGCCAGGCCACCGGGCAGCAGGAAGCCGAGGATGTTCTGGCCGAGGAACAGCAGGGTGATCAGCGGGGCGCCGCGGATGAACTCGATGTAGAGCACCGAGCCCCAGCGCAGCAGGGGCAGGTCGCTGCGGCGGCCGAGGGCCAGCAGCACGCCGATCGGCAGGCAGAGCAGGATCGCGAAGCTCGAGGCCAACAGGGTGAGCAGCAGCCCCCCCCACTCCCCCGGGGACACCCTGGCAAGCCCCAGGCCGCCACCGATCAGCACCATGCCCACCAAGTAGAGCATGGGCCAGACGATCGGCAGCACTTTCTTGACGGCAGGCGAAAGGCCGGCCCCGAAGCGGCCCGCCAGCCAGCGGGCCACCAGCAGCAGGGCCGTCAGGCCCCACCAGCGCAGCTGGATCGCCGGAGTCAGCCCCAGGGCGAAGGGGACCCAGAGGGCGGCCACGATCAGCACCGCCACCGCCAGCTGATCGTTGCGGGGCCAGAGCCTGCCCGCCCGGTCGCGCCGGGGATGGGCCCGCAGCATGCCCCAGGTGGACCCGGTGGCGGCGGCGAGCAGGGCGGTGAGCAGCCAAAGGCGCCACTGCTGCTCGATCGGGTAGCGGCCCACGGCGAACAGGGTGCTGTTCACCTGCACCACGGCCCACTGGGCCTGGCGGAGGGCCCAATGGAGGAACCCGGCTGCGGCTGCGGCCAGGATCGTGATCAGGGCGACACTGAGAACCGCATCGCCCGGGGTGGCGAACAGTTCGCTGCGCAGGCGGCGGATCAGGCTTTGCATCTCAGCGCTCCTTGATCTGCACGAGATGGTTGAGGCCGTTCATCACCAGCGAGATCAGCAGATCAAGGGTGAGGTAGGCGGCCAGCAGCACCAGCACCACCTCCACCGCCCTGCCGGTCTGGTTGAGGGTGGTCTCAGCCACGGAATAGAGGTCGGTGTAGCCCACCGCCACCGCCAGGGAGGAGTTCTTGGCCAGGGAGATGTACTGGGTATTGAGGCCCGGCACGATCACCCGCAGCGACTGGGGCAGAACGATGTGGCGCAGGGTGGCGAACCAGCCCAGGCCGAGGGACGCCGCCGCCTCCCACTGACCCTTGGGCACCGCCGCCAGGCCGCCGCGCACCACCTCGGCGATGAAGGCGCCGGAATACACGATCAGGCCGGTGAGCAGGGCGGCGAATTCCACCGTGAGCCGGATCGGGGCCTGCCAGACGCCATTCACAAGGTGAGGCCCCAGCCAGCGAAGCCCCTCCCCCAGCCCCGCCAGGTAGAGGCCCGACTTGGCCAGCACGACCCCCGGCAGCTGAAAGGCCGCCGACCCGTTGGGCAGGGTGAGAAACACCACGAAGTACCAGAACACCAGCTGCAGCAGCAGCGGAATGTTGCGCACCACCTCCACGTAGATGCGGGCGAGGCGCTTGAGCAGGCCGTTGTGGCTGAAGGAGGCCATGCCCACGAGGGTGCCCAGCAGGGTGGCGCCCACCAGACCCACCAGCACCGCGCGGATCGTGTTGACCAGGCCCGCCGCCAGGGCGCGCCAGTAGGGCAGCTGGGCATTGAACGGAATCAGCGATTCCGAGATGTCGAAGCCGGCGGGCTGGTTCAGCCAGCGCCAGCTCAGCAGCAGACCGGCGGCGGTGAGGTTGCGCACCAGGTTGCCCAGCAGGAAGGCGATCGCCAGCAGCACCACCAGCCCCACCGCGGCCTGGACAACCCAGGGCAGCACACGGCGGTCGCGCCACCAGGGAGTGTCGCCCCCGGAGGCGGCCGGGCGGGAGGGGGATGGCTCGGCGGCCATCAGCGGAAGGGCGGCGAGTAGATCAGACCGCCGTCCTTCCACTGCCGGTTGAGGCCCCGATCGAGCTTGAGGGCCGACTTCGGTCCGACGTTGCGATCGAAGATCTCGCCGTAGTTTCCGGCGGCCTTCACCGCCTTGACCACGAAGTCGGAAGGGAGCCCGAGCTGCTTGCCGAAATCACCTTCGACACCGAGGAAGCGGCGCAGGTCGGCCTGGTTGGTGTTGGCCTTGGCCTCGGCCACCTTGGCCTCCACGTTGGCCTGGGTGATGCCGCTCTCCTCGGCCTGGAAGAGGCCGTTGACAATCCAGCGGACCGCATCGGCCCAGGCGGGGTCGGCATTGGTGGTGGCCGGGGTGAGGGGCTCTTTGCTCATCACGTCGGGCAGGAGGGTGTGCTCATCCGGTTTGGGGAAGCTGGTGCGCTTGCCCGCCAGCTGGGAGCGGTCGCTGGTGACGGCGACGCAGCGGCCGCCGAGATAGGCGGCGAAGGTCTGGTCACTGGTCTGGAACTTGAGCGGCGTGTAGGGGATGTTCTGCTCGCGCATCCGGTCCGCCAGGTTGAGCTCGGTGGTGGTGCCGCTCTCCACGCAGATCGGCTTGCCGGCGAGACCCTTCAGGTCCTTGATGCCGCTGGCCACCGGCACCAGCACGCCCTGGCCGTCATAGAAGGTGGTGGGAGCGAAGCTCAGGCCGTTGCCACCGGCCGCGTCGCGGCTGAGGGTCATGGTGGTGTTGCGCGAGAGCAGGTCCACCTCGCCGCTGGCCAGGGCGGCGAAGCGCTCGCTGGAGTTGAGGTCGCGGTATTCCACCTTCGAGGGATCGCCCAGCACCGCGGCCGCCACCGCCTTGCACACGTCGACGTCAAGACCGGAGTACTGCCCGGAGGGGAGCACGAAGCTGAAGCCGGGGAGCTTGCCCTCCACGCCGCAGATCCGCTTGCCGCGGCCCTGGATCGCCGCCAGCTTGGCGCTCTGCACGCCACCGCCTTCGGGGGCGCAGCCGGTGAGCAGAGAGAGGCCGAGAAGGGAGAACGGCAGGGCGCGGATCCAGTGGCGGGACATCCGAGGGTCAGAAGGTGGCCGCATTGTTGCAGGTGTCCGCGGCCGGCGACGCTCCCCGGGTCGGAGCGCCGGGCGGCCTCAGCGGAAGGGGGGCGGGAAGTGAAGCCCGCCCTGGTTCCAGAGGCGATTGGGGCCCCGCTCCAGGCCCAGCCGCGAGGCGGGTCCCACGTGGCGGTCGAACAGCTCGCCGTAGGAGCCCACGGCCTTCACCACCCGCACCACGAAATCGTCGGGCAACCCCAGCTGGCGGCCCAGATCCCCCTCCACCCCCAGCAGCCGGCGCAGCTCCGCCTGCTCCGGCCGGGCCCGGGCCTCCGCCACCCGGGCGGCGACCGTGGCCCTGGTGAGGCCGCTCTCCTCGGCCTGGATCAGGGCATAGGTGATCCAGCGGATCGCGTCGGCCCACACCGGATCCCCCTGCACCGTGACCTTGGCGCTGGGCTCCTTGCTGAGCAGCTCCGGCAGCAGCACATGGGCGGCGGGATTGCGGAAGCCGGTGCGCTTGCCCGCCAGCAGGGAAGAGTCGCTGGTGATCGCCGCGCAGCGCCCCTGCTCGTAGGCCGGATAGGCCTGCTCACCCGACTGGAAGCGCAGGGGCTGGTAGGTGAGCCCCAGCTCGCGCATGCGGTCGGCCAGGTTGAGCTCGGTGTTGGTGCCGCTCTCCACGCAGATCGGCTTGCCGGCCAGATCGGCGAGGCGGCGCACGCCGGAGGCCGCCGGCACCATCACCCCCTGGCCGTCATAGAAGAAGGTGGGTCCGAAGCTCAGCGCATTGCCGCCCGCTGCATCGCGGGAGAGGGTGTGGGTGGAGCTGATCGAAAGGAGGTCTACCTCGCCGCTGCCCAGGGCGACGAAGCGCTCGGCCGGGGTGACGGGACGGAAGTCGACCTTCTCGGGATCGCCGAGCAGCGCCGCTGCCACAGCCCGGCAGAAGTCGGCGTCGATGCCCTCGTAGCGGCCGGAGCTCGCGACGGTGCTGAAGCCCGGCACCGCCCCATCCACAGCGCAGATCAGCCGCCCCCGCTGACGGATCTTGGCCATGGTGGCGCTTTCGGGGCCCTGGGCGCCGCCGCCGCAACCGGCCAGCAGGAACGGCGCGCAGCAGGAGGCAACCCCAGCGAGGAGGCGCAGGAAGCGGGGGAGCAGCCGAGGCCGCCGGAGCCTGTTGGGGGGCGTCACGCGGGGGGCTCGGGCGATCGACGGGGCCAGGATGGCAGAGGTGGATCAGCCCGGCAGGATCACCCGGTCGATCACGTGCACCACGCCGTTGTCGCACATGATGTCGGCGCTCACCACGGTGGCGTTCTTCACCTCGAAGGGATCGGCGCGGCGGATGGCCACCGGCGCCCCCTCCAGGCTCTCCCATTCCGGCCGGGTCACCAGTTCGCTGCGGTTGTGGGCCCCGGCGAGCACGTGGAACTTGAGGATCCGGGCCAGCTGGGGCGGGTTGTCCACCAGGGTCTGGACCGTGCCGGGGGGCAGGGCAGCGAAGGCGTCGTCGACCGGAGCGAAGACGGTGAATGGGCCCGGGCTCTCTAGGGCTCCGGTGAGCCCCGCCACCTCCACGGCGGTGAGCAGGGTGGCGAAGCAGCCCGCTCCCTTCGCGGTTTCGATGATGTTGGCCATGGCGTTGGGGTGAGGGGCGGGATCAGCGGTAGTCCTGGGTCTGCACCTGGGGCAGCCGGGCCTCGGGCCGCAGGAAGCGGTCCATCTGGGCCTCGAAGAAGCGGCGGTTGGCCAGCAGGTGCTCGGGATCGGTGTCATCGAGCGGGTAGAGCAGGGCGCCGCGCAGGGCCTGAATCACCGCCGAGGTGACGTTGTACATCGAGCGCTGGAAGGTGATGCCCAGCTGGATCAGCTGATCCTCCTCACCGCGCTTGTGATCCTTGTAGAGCTCCACCAGGTAGGGGGGCAGGAAATGAAGCATGTCCTGCATCAGCAGGGTGGGAGGGATGCCGGCCGAGCCCACGGGGAACACATCGGCGTAGAGGATGCCGTAGTGGAAATCGGCCTGATCGGAGGGCACCTGATAGGCCTGGGCGTTGTAGCTCTTGGTGCCACGGAACGGGGCGGTGCGATAGAAGACGGCCTCCACATAGGGCAGGGCCGCTTCGTAGAGCCAGGTGAAGCCTTCGCTCTTGGGGATGATCTCGAAACACTCCCCCTTGATATACACATGGTGGTAGATGGGCCGGCCCGCAACGGCGAAGATGCCGTTCACCAGGAAGTTCATGGCGTCGGGAACGCACTTGAAGCCGCCCTCGTCGTAGATGTCGCTAATCTCGAAGAACACCGGCGCCATCACCTCCCAGAACAGGCCGAGGTTGGCGTAGTAGCTCATCTGCTTGACCTGCTCCATGAACATCTCAGGGAACAGCTTGTAGAGACCCAGCATTGCCGGGTTGCCTTTGAAGTAGGCCTTGATCGCCCGGTCGGCATTGGCGCGGTAGGCGTCGGATTCCAGGTAATCGTTGAAGCGGCCGCCCATGCCCTGATGCCAGAACATTGCCTGCATGCAAGCCTCGG